>NZ_OY728607.1:600000-900000 GCF_963422225.1 Candidatus Trichorickettsia mobilis | reverse complement strand
AATCAGTTCACGGACAAGTTGCAACAAAATAACAGCGTGCGTATGGGATTAATCTATGCACTCAGTTATTATTTTATTACTAATAATAATGCTCCTAAGATATTAGTAATAGATGGTGTGGAATAGGTGTTAGATCCTAAATATTTTAGTAATATTGTAGCAGATATTTTAGACAAATTGGCTAAAAATAACGGTGTAATGTCTAGTAATTTAAATTTAGGAGTTCTACAATCACCAGAAGCTGAGTTGTATAAAGAATGGGTTAAATTGATTGATACCAGTTTTATTTTACCTTTTGACGTTAGAATGGATGATGCAGGTGAGTTGCTTGGTTTAAGTAAAGCTGAAATTGATAAATTATTGACATTTAATCTCGCTTCAAGGATGTTTTTGGTTAAACAAGGTGCACAAGCTATTGCTGCCGAATTAAGCATAGGGGGTTTTATCGGAATGGTAAGGATATTATCCGCTGATACGGAGGAATTAGCCGTATATCAGCAAATATTAGAAAAATACCCAGGTCATCCTGATAATTGGATTGATCATTTGTATGAGGCTTTGGATAACATCCAATAATATACTCGGTTAAAATCTGCGGATTGCGTCGTCGTCACTCGGATCTTGCGGTGCTCACGTATAAATATACGCTGCGCTCCTCGACTCTGTGACTCCTAGCACTCCTTGATTTTGACCTTCGTATCCAATTTGTGAGTGTTTCATAGATTATAGTTGTTAGTAGTTGTTTAGGTTGAATTAGCATAATATCATTTTGAGCTGATGAGATCTTGAACTTGTTTCGGGATCTTATCAGGACTTCATAAGATCCCGAAACAAGTTCGAGATGACGCTGTTGAGTTTGGAATGACATCTATAAAATCAAATAACTATAAAGTATAAATTGGAATATAATTTTAGAGTTAAAAATAGCAGTGATAAAAAAATATTGTCTTGTATTATTAATAATGTTTTGGTCGCTAAATTGCAGTGCGTCTTTTTGGAGTGCTATAGCGAAGTGTTTAAAAAATCCGTGTAACTGTGGTTATGGTACAAAATATGAGTTGTGGAATCGGGAAAGTAAAGACAAAGGCGATGAGAATCCACTATGTCCACCATGGAATAAAGGACGTGATGATAATACTTGTTTAACTCAGTTTGATTATCCTGGAGTATTTATTGCATGGTATTTGAAGCATTGTGCGGAAGCAACAAATGAAAGTACTTATTTTTCTCCAAAAATTCGCCTCAGATATCAAGCCTGTAATATAGCTGCTTGCTGGACTAATTCTACAACTTTAAATTGGGACGGTGACTGCGTTAATTGGCCGACAGCTTATGCGCTTCCACTGTTAAGGATCTGCGCTCGTATTGCAGTGCCTGAAACTCCAGCCGATCTTGGCGATCCTTTGCCTGCAGATCCTGGTTATACTAAAGGTAGGCATCTTAATACATATGGGGCTGAAGAAGCTGATGAAGAATTTCCTGGTGATGACGGTAAGTCTGTTATGTTAACTAAACCAAAATTATGTGCTTATAAAGATCCATCATTAGTAGATACGGTAACAACGCTTGGTGCGTTAGGGGTAGACTTAATGGATTGGAATCCTACCAACCAGGCTATGCATAATACTGGAGAACTTCATCCAATTGCTAAAGTGCTAATTTTTTTGGTAACTACAGTAATTAACACTGGGAATTCTTTGCGCGATATGATTGGCTCTTTATTAGATGCAATAGGCGGAGTAATAATTCCTGGACTTGATTTATTTAAGGTAATTTTTGATGCTATAAATGCCATCATGGATTATATAGGAAGTATTTTTATAGCTATCCTTAAAGAATTTGGACAATTTAATAGGGTAGTAGATTCTTATAAGTTTGGTTGTGTTGAAGTGCCGGTAGGACCATATCCTCCACCTTATTGTCCACAGCTTACACCATTTATACCATCACCTACAACAAATGCTATTTGTGAAGTAGGGGGCTATTCTAATAATACCGTAATTCCTCTGATGTCAACTTCGGATCATAAATGTGTAGTATCACAGTTGGTCAACAATTTTGTACGCAATAGTATCCGGATAAGTTTTGATAATTTTGTGCCACTTTGTCGGAATAAAGAAGATCCAACAAAAACAGACAAATGTGTTGAAATATCAGGGCCATTTAGTGGTTCGGCTAAAGGTATACATACTGCTAGTGGATTTTGGGATGTCATTCCTTCATGTACGGATAGTCCTGGTTCTGTTTGTGTTCGTACTAAGATTAAAGCGCCGCAGTGTAATCCTGGTGCTAACAGCTGGTGTTTATCTGGATTTAGAGTGGCTTACGGATCGAGTACCGGCAAAACATCTGTTCCTAGTAATTATTTTATTAATGGTTTGGTTGGTTGTGATGAAAATAGTGGTGGTACATGTCAGAAAGTATGGGGAGTAAATACTGGAGCATTCATAGATGTTTCTCTAATTTTTCCTAAAATAGAAGATGGTTATAATATGACTCTTCTAAAAGAAGATGTTTCTTTAAATGACACAAATGGTAATGCCAGAAAGTTATCTGTGGTAATACGTAGACAATCTACTGCTATAGCTGATATGCCACGAGGATCTGAAACATTCCAACAGGATCCGAAGCAAATTTGTGTTTTTGGAGACGATAACGATTTAGTTGGTTGTGAAAACAGAATAACGATGAAACCTAAAGTCAAGAGTAAATGTGCATCATCATTAAATTCTGGTTACTTTGTTTGTCAGAATGATGGCAAACCTTGTACCTCATCGTCTGGGACACAGTATCAAGGTACGGTAGATTATCAAAGTATAAGTAGTACTGTTTGTGGTAAAATAATCACTACTTCCTCTGCAATGCAAGCTTGTCCTTCGCCTACAGCTGTAATGTGCAAAGCTAGTGCTGACGCAACTTGTCAGAATGCTGGTGCTTTCTGTATATCATCATCAGGCGATGTCGTAAGTTGTCAAGATAATAGTAGTAACGTTTGTACCAATTCTGCTTTAAAATGCACATCTCCTTCTGGTATGGAAGTGAGTTGTAGTGGCATATCTTCAACGCCTAAGGTACTTGGTTGTCAGGAGGCAAATCAAGATCCTGATGTTAGTATATCTTCTGAATTAAGATCAAAGTGTAAGAATGATTATTTTAAACCGGCTTTTATAGTGGTTTTAAAAAGTGGAAAAGATTATACCAGTGCAGTAATGCAGCCATTGTCAGTTAATAATTTTGATATTTATAATTATAGAGTGAACTTAGCCGGATATGATTTTACCTCGAATGTTACTGATGACAAGTTTACACAGAAACCTTTTAGTGGCCTTAAATCAATTAATCCATCAAGTATTTATGGTGATTATAAACCGGGTCCAGATGATAAAACACCTGCTCCTTATGTTGTGCAAGGGGATGGCAGTCTTAAAGAAGTAGACGGAGTATATTTAACTGGTCTTGAATATGTTGGTGGTAATGACAATGACCCAAAGAAACCTGATATACGAGAGGGAAAATATATTCAGGGTGGAACATTCACTTGCCTGCAAGTATCTACTATGGATCGCTGTAGTGCAGCGAATACTACTAGTTGCGTGCTGGCCAAGTTATTGGAGGAAGATACAGTAAATTGTGTAGATTTTGCTAATAAAGCACAGTCACCTGAATATGTTGGTAAGTTACATTTGTGTGATAGCACACCTGGTCTCTTAGAGAAATTATTATGTGTCCTTGAAGTGGGTTCGTTACCAGGTATAAATGGCGGCGCTGGTATCACCATAAAATCTTGTCCAGGCGGTACATTTTGTTACACAAACGATAAAAACTCAGGTAGAGAAGTTTGTAAGGTCGGTTTATTAAATAATGAAAGGTATAAGCCAGATCCAAACTATAATATAGGTGCTTCATTATCAGATAATGATTTTTACGATTTAAATGGCAGCCCGGGAGCCGGATATGATAAAACAAAATACGTTCTTCGTGATAAGACTCCGGTGGAGCTAGGGTTATGCACAACGATACCACGGCCAAAATGTCAAGCGATTACTAGTCCTGATTGGGCAAATGGTGCTGGTGCAACTTGGCCTGAAACTGATGTTGGTATGCAAGCTGTAGGAAAATGCCCATCTGGATATAGTACTTTTGCGCCGCTTACACGTTATTGTATTGCTAATGCCAGCAAGATGACGGTTGCGTTTGAAAAATTGGATAAAGATGCTGATGGTAATACTATAAGTTGTATGCCAGGAGCAGTGCAGTTTAGTAACACTCACACATTCCCTGCTTCATATGCTCAAAAGAAGACAGCTAATAGCTATGAATTTGGTACAGATAAGAGCAATACTGTAGGAGGACCTAATACATTCACCTCAACTTTACAATTTAATATTCAAGATCTATCAAAAGTAAGTTATTTCCGCATTGCAAAAATTGGTTATGATGATTGGGTACAGGTAAAAGTTAACGGTAATTTTGTAGCAGGACAAAAAGATTTTAAATTGCTCGATATTGATTTGACAAAAGCTGACTCTGGTCAGTATAGAAGCGACTTAGGTACTATAGACATTAAAAGTAAACTCCAGCCTGGATTTAATAATATTAAATTTGAGTTAAATGTTACAGGCGGTGGCAGCTTATACTATAAAATTGAATATGGAATAAATGATTAATGTCAGAGAATATATAGCCAAGAACACTAAGAACACTTATAGCATTGGTCAGTTAGGTGGTAAGTAAGCGTTCACGAGTTTTTAAAATTGAACATTAGTACAGAACTTACAAAGCTACAACCGCCGTCTGAGCTGAGGAGTGAAACGACGAAGCAATCCAGAAAATAGCTAAGAAACATTGATTTCAACTGGATTGCTTCGTCGTTTTACTCCTCGCAATGACGATTTTTAATCCGTGAACGCTCAAATTCGTGGGGATATATCAGATAACGAGGAGCCGTTAGGCTTCGTGGTGATCCAATTGCAGCTCAAGTATGGAGAGTATTTAATAAAGACTGGATTGCTTCGATTTTTAACAAAATCTATGAAGACTTTTTCTAAAAACACTCACGGTAGCGACAGTCAAATTTATGCTTAATTGACTATAAACTGATAACCATCGTATAATGGCCTAATATTTTTTGGTAGTCTGGTTGATATTTCATGGTAATCAATAGTATGTTGCATGTTGGTTAAGAAGATTTGCTGCGGTTGATATTCTTCATTCCATTGTAATATTTTATCAAGCCCAGCATGAGTTTTAGTGGATTGATCACCAGTGCAATCTAAAACCCAAATCCCAATATTATACAAATATTGTTTAGACTCTACCGGAAAATCAGCTATATCACTGGAATATACAAAGTTTCTAATCCTAATTCCGATACTGTCAATTGGTCCATGATGTTGTCGGAATAGCTGTAAGCTAAGATTTCCTATATCCAATCTATCAAAGAAACCCACCTCATTCATGATCAACTGCTTATTAGCAAATAAATACTGATAGCGATGCTCAACTGCTGTAGCTGTAGTATGATCAGTATAAATATTTAAAGGTTGTTGCTGAATTCGTGTGAACAACCTTAAATTATCAATCCCAGCAACATGGTCTGCATGATCGTGCGTTAATATTGCCCCATCTAGTTTATTGATTCCAGCTCGCACTATTTGATCTTTTATGTCAAAGCCAAAATCTACCAGGATTTTACTATTCTCATCACTAATAAATATTGCGGATCTAGTTCTTTTATTGTAGCGTGAATTTGATTTACAAACATTACAGCTGCAACCAATCATCGGTACACCAACTGACCCTCCACAACCTAACACTGTTACATGAAACATATAGATACAACAAAATGTTTGAAATATTTTATAACTTTTACGGTTGGAATCAAAAATTATTTATACTGATAAACCTTAACACTAATATTGGTATATTGCCATATTTTTTACAAATTATTACCTGGTCTTTTTTTATTGGTAATTTTGCTGTATATTATATAGTCAGTGCTACTTATTTTTATCTAAAATTACAAAAAATTTCTGACATCACTCAACGAAATTTAAAATTTTGGTTTATTTATAATGAACTGGCAAAAATTGCGATAATGTATATAGTTTTTGGCCTGGTATATAGTTTGCTTAAATTCTCTTTTAATTTACCTCGGCCATTTTGCTCATTACCACCAATAAGCTTTGTCACTATAACTGACATTAGTACGGAAAGATGTCTGTCCAGCTTTCCTAGTGCTCATACAGGCCTTGCTTTATTGATAGCATATTGTACTTGGTCATACCTGAACATCAAACAAAAGCTCTTTGCTGCTGGCATAGTGTTGATGGTTGGTTTATCACGAATTACTTTAGCAATGCATTATCCAGCAGATATTCTTTATTCTTTTTTGATTATTATTTTGGTAATTATGATTGGTAATGTAATTTATGGATTGTTAACACAAAATCTGCTTAAAACTATTGGCAATATTATAAATATTAAATTATTTGCAAATTGATTGATATATTTTCATGACAAAAGATAGAGAGGGTATTGCTATACCACTTAAAATAGCGAATATAGCAATACCACTGCCGGATATCCATATTACAGCTAATAAAAAATGGATCTTGCCATGGAAAGCATATGGCACTAAATTGATTCCTATCTGCCATTTAATAATTGAACATGATGCTACTCTAATTTTACAAAGAGCAACTTATGTAAAGCATTTAAAAATAGGAAAGAATATCATCGTCGAACCAATCAATTACTTGCATGTACTGATAGATACTACAGAAATATCAGTTACCGGAGAAAACAGTATAATGGAAGATTCCAATTAATATTAATTAGATTGATTCAAACCAAATGATACTAATTAATACTCAACAACAATTAGATGAATTTTGTGATATCATCATTAATGACTCAAAAATAGTCTGTATTGATACTGAGTTTGAGCGTAGACATACATATTACGCAGAGTTAAGCATTATCCAAATTATTAGCAATAACCATCAGCTAGTGATCGACGCGCTCGCTGGTTTAAATCTGACTAAAATCAAAAGTATCTTGTTAAATGATCAAATTTTGAAAATATTTCATTCTCCACGAGAAGATTTTGAAATTTTTTACCAGCTATTTAAAAAATTGCCAAAGAACGTTTTTGATACGCAACTTGCTGCTAGAGTGGCTGGACTAGGAATTGCATTAAGCTATGGTGATTTATGCAAAATGATTTGTGGTGTTGATATCGATAAAACTTATCAAACAGCTAACTGGCTACAACGCCCACTACCACATCAAATGTTACAATACGCAATTATAGATGTAGAATATCTGCACGCAATTTATCAATATTTACAGAACATTATAGATTTTCATCACTTAAATGATATTTATAATAATACAATTATCACTTTGTTGAGAACAGAAAATTACACTGTAAAATTTACTGAGGCCTGGAAAAAGGTGAAATTTCAAAACCGTTCTAAAGATTTTATTTGTCGAATGCAAATAATTGCTGCTTTCCGTGAAAGCTGTGCAATCAATATCAATATCCCTAAAAGGCATTTCGCTACCGATGATGATTTGATAAAAATTTGCCACTCTTTGCCTATAACTACAAAAGAATTACGTAGATTACAGTTGCATAGCCTGCATATTGTCAAAGAAAAATATACAAATCAACTTTTTGATTTATGCTTAGGGTTACGTGAATCTAAGGAATTACTTGATTTTGATATAAATTTTAGCTAAAGCGCCTAATTCACCTAAAGTGGGGTTTAAATATATACTACTTGCTTGTGAGAGAAGTCTATTAACTACACAATTTTTAAATATTCAAAATAAACTTTTCTTACAGCGTAAATCCAAAGAACACATACTAATGTAAAAATCACCATTAATATTGGTGAAATAGAAGTAAAGGTAGCGGCTGGAAATATTGTAAAGATGAGAGATTGTACCAAACCACTTGATGATTTTCCTATTTTAGAACTAACAACGTCTACAGCAGCTTTACCTTTGGTTTTTAGTTCATCATCTAAGGGTATATAAAGCATTTGTATGGAAGTGTCCCAGATCGAGTATTTACTACCTTTTGCCAATATATTTTGTAATGCTCCAATTGAGACAGCAAGTGCTAATGGGGTCATTATTATCGCGCCATCAAAAAAGCTTAATATTTGGTGATCGAATACTACCAGAAGAAAAAAAGCAATTCCTGTAATCATAATTATAATTGGAGATATTACAGCCGCTGCAAACCAACTATGGCTACGCATAATATTGTTACTGATGATAGTCATGACAATGATTGCAACGCCAGTCCAAAGAATATATAAGCTATTAAATTCAGCATAACTATTCACTGTAGGGTATAATTCTTTGATTTTTGCTTTCCATACCGCTTCAACCAAGTTAATTGCGAACCCAAAAGCCGCTGAACAAACTAGCATTAACCATAGATATTTTGATTTTGCAATATATCTAAAACTATGCATGATGCTCATTTTTTCTTTCGTAGATCTTGGAGCTTTAGCTCTATTATAAAATGTTGGGTTGGTCATGACATTAGTGCCAATAAATCTTACCAACAAACATGATAATAATGCAAAGATTACTACACAAAGTACCGATACCTGTGTTAAAACTACTTTGCTGTTGGCAACCTGGATAAAATATTGCATGATTGTACGTTCAGAAGCTAAATTCATCATTAATAATCCTACAAATATTAGTGATGAATTACCAAATAAAGAAAACAAAGTATAAAATCTTTTTGCTTCTTCGGTAGTAGTAATTTCATTAGCAAACTGCCAAAATAATAAAACATAAAAAATATTCGGCCATAGCTCAGCTAAAGTATAAAAAATAATATAGCCCCAGTTTCCAGCTAATGCTATATACCACTTTAAATGAGGATGAGCAGACATTAGCTGATCTAGTGCAGTGGCATCCATGTGAAAGTAGCTAATATTAGGATATAATATAAATGCAAAAATAGCAAAAAATCCAATAAAGACACTAATAAGGTAGTAATAGATTTTTTCAAAGTTTAAATGGTTAACTAGTTTTGCGTAAATAATTACAAAGATGGCTGCTGCTGGAGTGACACAATAAACCTTAGCAAAACTAGCGACTTCAGCGCTAATTTCTGAGATCAGGATACTGTCTTTAAGAATTCTGAGTACATTTTGATTAAATAAAATACAAAACATTAGTCCAGAGATTGGTATAAATTTTCCAAGTTCATGATGGTGTATTGGCCAAAAAATCCTTCTGAATCGGTTCTTAAATAAATACGAATGTACATCCACTATGAATACGTTCCTTTGTGAGCAACTTAGAGCTTGTCTGACACGTGCATCTAAGAGGTGATTTGTCGTTAAAACTCGTCTTCCGTTTTGCAACAAACAAGAGACTGCTTGAGGCACTCGACTTCGTTTTGTCTAAAAAATTCCTCTCTTATTCTACTTTTAAGACAGGCTCTTAAATTAACGGATTTAAAAAAGATCAACTATTTTTAGTAGCACTTTATGATCAAGCTCACTTGTAAAACTAAACCTCTTCTATGATACCATGCCATTTTTGTCAACAGCAATTTAGCTTTACTAATAAAAAAGAATTATGGCGCAAGCAGTTTACCATTTTTAATCTTTGTTAAAGCTAAACGTAGTAATGGAGTAATACCATTTTTGCTAATCGCTGAAATTGCGAATATATCTTTATGGCCAGTTATTTTTTGTAATAATACAATTTTTTGCTGAATTTCGTCATCTAGTAAAGCATCACATTTATTTAAGCAAATTATAATATCTTTATTCTTAATGGATTCTGAATATGAAGCTAATTCATGTCTAATAATTTGGTAATCATTTTCTATATCTTCGCTTATCACATCAATTAAATGAATTAATACACTGCAGCGCTCTATGTGTTTTAAAAACTTATCTCCTAGGCCATGGCCAGTATGAGCCCCCTCAATTAAACCTGGAATATCAGCTAATATAAATTCTTCATCGTCTAGATAAACTACTCCAAGCGTTGGTACCAAAGTCGTAAATGGATAGTCGGCAATCTTAGGGGAGGCAGCAGTTACTGCCGATAAGAATGTTGATTTGCCGGCATTAGGTAGTCCGACGATACCTACATCAGATAATATTTTAAGTCGGAGTTGAACTGGTAACTCGCAGCCAATTTCTCCTTCAGTTCTTCGACGTGGTGCTTGATTGATTGAAGATTTGAAATGGCTATTGCCTAATCCCCCAGTTCCACCTTTTAAGATCTCAAAACATTGATTAGCAGTCACCAAATCATATAATAACAAACCATCATCAGTAAAAATTTGAGTACCTATTGGTACTTTAAGTATTAATGGTTGACCTGATTTACCAGTTTTGTTTGCACCCTTGCCATTTTTACCGTCTTCTGCTTTAAAATGCTGTTTATAACGAAAATTTACTAAAGTATTTAAATGCAGATCTGCTTCAAATATAATACTACCACCACTACCACCATCACCGCCATCAGGCCCGCCCATATCAACATATTTTTCTCGACGAAAACTAATACAGCCATTCCCACCATCGCCTGCTTTTAAATATATTTTAGCCTCATCAATAAAATGCATAATTTGGATATTTTTAGATTTTTATTTAAGAGGGTAGATGTAGGTAAAACGTTAAGATGATTTTTAGAATATTTTTTTATATTTCAAGGCTAATTTTATGATAATAGTGGTGCTATTAGAATAAAATTTGAAGTAGAAAGATAAGAAAACAGGCAAAAATTCAATTAACGTTTTGTTTGCATCTACCCTCTAATAAAGCTTTAAAATTTATGTAGTTCTTTCAGTTCTAGCATCACTTATGACACTATACATCAATTACTGAAAATACTTCAAATTATAATTTCTAATTTTTTGCTTATATCATTATTTTTACCACTGCGGTCTTTGCTCTTTACGTGGTATTGATGATTTTTAGGTGATTTGGTTTGAGATTTATGTAATTTAATAATTTTTTTAGCTAATTTAATTACAAATGATGGTTCTATACCAGCTTCAATACATAATTCTTGAAAATATTCACTTCCACCAAAAATCCAGGCTTTTGCTTCCATTTCCAGTTTTTTTGCTTCGCGAAGATTTGAAGTGTTAGTAGCATCAATGATTGCTTGGGTAATAATTGCTTTTCGCAAACTAATATCAGGGGAAGCTTCATATGATTTTAAGCGTTCGAAAGGAGCTTGGGATTTAATTACATTTGACATAATAATATCCGCTAATAAATTTGAATAACATTATAGTATACAATTTATGTAATCTATAGTGTATTTTTATAAAAGTAAAATAATCTTTAGTTGTATAATTTGTATAAGATTGAAGTTATAATATAGCGATTTTTAGCTTAATGCTAAGAGGTTGTATATAATACTCAGTTGCTAATTAAAATGTTTTATGAAAGCTCGTCAATGATATCAGTTTTAACCGTCATTCTGAGAGCACAGCAAATGTGGGAATCCAGCAAAAAATAATGATTTAAGTAAATACTTGATTAACACAAAGGTTAAAGCTGCCTCGGTTCAGGCATAAAAGCTAGAGTCTTGTGTGGGTTTATAGCTTCTCCAGTGGATTATGGTACGTCAAATATGCTGCGTCTCAGTTGTGCGCAACAAAGTAATCTACCTAGCTCTTCCATTAACGTACCATAATCCAACTGGCTTTGCTATAGTTGGCAACTGTGGTGGTTAGTCTTTTGTAATTGAGTTCTGGTGAGTGTTGATTCAAGGTTTTTCAGTTTTGGTTCTAGATCGGAATGACATCAAGAGCATCTAAAAAACCTCAAATGCTCACGAGTTCTATAAACTAGAGTTTGTGGAGTTAAATTTTAAGAACAGTTTTGGTTGGATACTAGCTAATACGATATTTTAAACTTTTTTCTTGGAGGAATAAAGACGGTTTTATCTTCAGTCGGTACATCATCATTACTTGGTGTTTTTTCCATAATCCCAACATACCAGTTTGTATTACGTACTAAACTAATGATATTCCAACCGTCATCCATATCTTTTTTAATACGTTCTAAATCAGCAGGATTGTCGACGAAAGAAATTAATTTTTGGGCAGCACGGTTTTTTGATGACATAAGTTTAATCAATTAAGTTAATTACAATATTTAATATTTAGATATTATCCGTAAATTTTATTTTTGTCACTTGTTAAATTTAAATAAAAATAAAAGGCTCTGCTTTAAGCAGCAGAACCTTTTATTTAATAGAGTATATTAGATTAATTATTTAATAATTTAATTAATCTAGTAATCTACCTGTTTCTTGTACTAATCTATCGGCTAATACTACGGTAGCAATAGCACCTTTAATACGAGCTACTGACTCTTTAAAGTTATTTGAATCATCTTCATAATTGGTATTCAAATAACCATTAGCTGAATCATCCTGTACTTGAACAGAGTTTGATAGAGCAGCAGAAGCGTTTTTCAAGCTTTCAATTTGTCCACCAATTGATGATAAACCATTAGTTACTATATCACCTACTGTAGTTGCAATAAGAGTTTGAGCAGTAAGTTGGTTAGCAGCGTTTAGTAAGTTACCTGCGGCAGCAGCATCTAACTTTGAAACAGTTTGTTGTAGGTTGGGAGCACTAACTGTAATAATATCAGTCATTAATATCCCGACTCTAACGTTTAGCGGAGCATTAGCTACAGAGGTTGCAACGTTACCATCAAAAAGAGTCCTACCATCAAAAGTTGCTCCTAAGAACTGGCGGTTAAGATCAGTAGTATTGGCTACATATAACGCATTTAGAGCAGCTAAAGTTGTAGGGTTTGCGGTATTAGCCTGAGCAATAATATCCTGTAGTCCTACAAGCTGTTGCTTTCCTGCTAGTAATATTGATTGTGCAACTTTAAGCAGATTAATACCATAAGAAGCACTTTTAGAGACGCTTTTTAGCACTGATGCTGTATCACGTAATTGCGCACCTACTACATAATCTACGATATTAGCTTTACTTCTATCGCCAGTAGCTAAACGCTCACCGCTTTCACGTAACTTTAACGGTAGCTGCTTTCATTGCATAGCCAGCGATCTGGCTAATTGGATTAATAAAATCGGTCATATTCCTATTTCTCCTTATTATAAATTTATTATTGAGTCATTATAAATTTATTATTGAGTCATTATAAATTTATTATGCATGAACTTAATAATGGCTCAATAAGACGTTAATTTACACTTATCAGTAATCTATAAACAACTTTAGATTACTTAAAATAAGCAGAACTCGTATCAAACTTCTGATTATTAAATAATTAATCTAGTAATCTGCCTGTTTCTTGTACTAATCTATCGGCTAATACTACGGTAGCAATAGCACCTTTAATACGAGCTACTGACTCTTTAAAGTTATTTGAATCATCTTCATAATTGGTATTCAAATAACCATTAGCTGCATCATCCTGTACTTGAACAGAGTTTGATAGAGCAGCAGAAGCGTTTTTCAAGCTTTCAATTTGTCCACCAATTGATGATAAACCATTAGTTACTATATCACCTACTGTAGTTGCAATAAGAGTTTGAGCAGTAAGTTGGTTAGCAGCGTTTAGT
The DNA here is from genome assembly GCF_963422225.1 of Candidatus Trichorickettsia mobilis. Classification (NCBI taxonomy): domain Bacteria; kingdom Pseudomonadati; phylum Pseudomonadota; class Alphaproteobacteria; order Rickettsiales; family Rickettsiaceae; genus Candidatus Trichorickettsia; species Candidatus Trichorickettsia mobilis. The sequence continues at coordinate 886,383 of NZ_OY728607.1, read as the reverse complement.
AAGTTACCTGCGGCAGCAGCATCTAACTTTGAAACAGTTTGTTGTAGGTTGGGAGCACTAACTGTAATAATATCAGTCATTAATATCCCGACTCTAACGTTTAGCGGAGCATTAGCTACAGAGGTTGCAACGTTACCATCAAAAAGAGTCCTACCATCAAAAGTTGCTCCTAAGAACTGGCGGTTAAGATCAGTAGTATTGGCTACATATAACGCATTTAGAGCAGCTAAAGTTGTAGGGTTTGCGGTATTAGCCTGAGCAATAATATCCTGTAGTCCTACAAGCTGTTGCTTTCCTGCTAGTAATATTGATTGTGCAACTTTAAGCAGATTAATACCATAAGAAGCACTTTTAGAGACGCTTTTTAGCACTGATGCTGTATCACGTAATTGCGCACCTACTACATAATCTACGATATTAGCTTTACTTCTATCGCCAGTAGCTAAACGCTCACCGCTTTCACGTAACTTTACGGTAGCTGCTTTCATTGCATAGCCAGCGATCTGGCTAATTGGATTAATAAAATCGGTCATATTACCTATTCTCCTTATTAAAGATTTATAATAATTAAACTTATTGAGACATTATAAATTTATTAATGTAATAATGAATTTATACTGACTCACTAAGATATTAAATTTGCACTTTCGGTAATTTATTAATAAATTATTAAATCACTTGGTAATGCGTAAATATCTTAACATAATGATATTAAGCAAAACTCATGCCAAACTTCATTGTTTTTCGACTAATGATGAAAAGATTTATCCTCAATGTAGTATTTTAGCAAATTCATTGTCGGCATAATTGATCAATAAGTCTAGCTGAATTTTGATTGCAATGTGATCAAAAGCCTTGGAATCAAGGCTTTTTAAGAGACAAGATTATTTGGACAGTAAGATTTTTATGAAGATAAAATGTTTTTTGCTTTCAGCAATGTGGCGAGCTCATTGGTATCGTACATTTCTCTGATAATATCACAACCGCCAATAAATTCACCTTTAATATATATTTGGGGGATAGTAGGCCAATTGCTAAAATCTTTGATTGCTTGACGTAAATCGGCTGAAGTTAGTATATTAATGTCTTTGAACGGTACGCCAAGTTTTTTAAATATTGATACTACTACACTGGAGAACCCACATTCCGGAAAATCTGCAGTACCTTTAATAAATAATACTATATCGTTGTTGGTAATTTCATTTTGGATATAATCAAAATTTTCATTTGCTGTCATAATTAAAACCATGATAAAGATTATATCTTAATTGCCAGAAATTTTATCACTATGCAAGTTAAAATCGTTGAGCAAATATTTAGTGAGCTCCATAAACATAACCAAAATCCGGTTACAGAATTAAAATACAACAATAATTTTACATTATTAGTTGCTGTGGTATTATCAGCGCAGGCTACTGATTTGAGTGTGAATAAGGCAAGTAGTGATTTATTCTTATATTATAATAGCCCGGAAAAAATGTTGGCTTTGGGTGAAGATGGGCTCAAAAATTATATCAAAACAATAGGCTTGTATCATACCAAGGCGGCAAATATTATAAAAACTTGCCAAGCACTGATTGAAAGGCATAACGGGCAGGTGCCAGCATCATTTGAAGAATTAATAAAATTGCCTGGTGTTGGAGTTAAAACCGCAAATGTAATTCTAAATTGCGCATTTGATCAGCCAACTATTGCGGTGGATACTCATGTATTTCGTGTATCTAAAAGGTTGGGTTTGGCGCATGCACAGCAGCATCAGCAAGTGGGAGTAGAGTTATTACAAGTAATTCCACTAAAATGGCAAAAAATTGCCCATCATTTATTGATTTTACATGGTCGGTATATTTGCAAAGCACGTAATCCTGACTGTAAGAATTGTTGTATACAGAAATATTGTGAATATTATAAAAAAATTTACAGCAAATAATTTTAAAAATAAAGAATCATATGAAAAATCTTGAAATTCTGCCATATCCAGAAATTAAACCTATAACAGATGCTGCGAAAAGATTGGTAGTATTTTTACATGGTCTTGGTTCTGATGGCCATGACTTGATTAGTTTGGCACCTTTAATGCAAGATGCTTTGCCTGATTGTCATTTTATTTCACCGCATGCGGTGCAGCAGTTTGACATGGCGCCGTACGGCAGGCAATGGTTCAGTTTGAATAATCGGACGTTAGAAAAAATGCAGCAATTAATTATTCCCAGTGCTGAATTATTGATGAACATAATTATTGATAAACAACAACAACTGAATCTTACTAATCGTGAGACCATAATTATTGGTTTTTCGCAAGGTACGATGATTGGGTTATATCTTACGTTAATACAAGCGCAACCTTTTGCCAGCATGATTGGCTTTTCAGGAAAGTTGATCAATCCTGCTGCTTGCGTGAATAAAAAAACTCCGATCTGTTTAATTCATGGCGATGCTGATGAGGTGGTGGATATTAGTGAGATGTCAAATATTGTTGATTATCTAGCAAAGCATAATATAAAATACTCAAGCTTAACAGTGCCAAATCTAACGCATTCAATTGATGCTAGTGGGATTGAGTATGCTCTAAAATTTATAAGCGATAGTATGGAAGTATAAAATATGAATAACCTAAACCAGAGTTTACTTGAAGTAGATCATGAAGTTGCCGCGATCATTGATTTAGAATATGCAAGACAACGTGATTGTATTGAACTGATCGCCTCAGAAAATTTTGCCAGCGCTGCGGTAAGAGCCGCGCAAGGCTCAATCTTAACTAATAAATATGCTGAGGGCTATCCTGGTAAACGTTATTATTGCGGTTGTCAAGAAGTAGATAAAATTGAAAAATTAGCAATTGAGCGAGTGAAAAAACTATTTGGTTGTGAATATGCAAATGTCCAGCCGCATTCTGGTTCGCAAGCTAATCAAGCAGTGTTTTTGGCTCTATTACAACCAGGAGATACAATACTTAGTATGTCTATGGATAGTGGGGGACACTTAACTCATGGGGCATTGCCTAATATGTCCGGCAAATGGTTTAAAGCAGTCCATTATGGAGTAGATCCTGAATCTGAATTAATCGATTATGATCAAGTCGAGATTCTAGCAAAGTTTCACCGTCCTAAATTAATCATTGCTGGCTATTCTGCTTACACACGTAAATTAGACTTTGCTAAGTTTAGAGCTATAGCTGATCTAGTTGGGGCATATTTTATGGCTGATATTGCGCATATAGCAGGATTAATAGCTGCTGGTTTTCATCAAAGTCCATTAATGTACGCAGATGTGGTGACTTCTACTACTCATAAAACTTTGCGTGGCCCACGTGGTGGGATTATTTTATCAAATGATCAGGAATTTGCAAAAAAAATTGACTCCGCACTTTTTCCTGGCTTGCAAGGAGGTCCATTGATGCATGTAATCGCGGCCAAAGCTGTGGCTTTTGCTGAAGCGTTGCATGATGATTATCGGCAATATATTAAGCAGGTTTTGCTTAATGCAAAAATTTTGGGTGAAACCTTACAAAAGAATGGTTATAAAATATTGACCGGTGGTACTGATAATCACATGGTTATTGTCGATTTACGGAAACAGAATATTACCGGCAAAATTGCTGCTGAATCATTAGATCGAGCTGGGATTGCTTGTAATAAAAATAATATTCCTTTTGATACTACTTCACCTTTTGTCACTTCTGGCATCAGGTTAGGTAGCCCTGCATGTACCACTAGAGGATTTAAAGAACAGGAATTTATCCAAATTGGTGAGTTGATTAGCGATATTTTACATGGACTAACTAATACTCAGGATAATTCTGCGATTGAACATCAGGTGCTGGAAAAAGTTTTAACACTTACTAAGCAATTCCAGTTATAGTTTAGAGAGTTCAGAGCGCCATACGCGCATAAGTTAAGGAAATGAAGTAATCCAGTCTTGCTTGAGATGCTCCCTCGTCATTGCGAGGAGCTTTAGCTCCAAAGCAATCCAGTTATAGTTACTCGTTTTACTGGATTGCTTCGACTTCGTCTCGCAATGACGGTTAGTATCGTCTCTTTTCCTTAACTTGACACGTATGGTTCAGGACGCTGCATCAGTAATCTATTTAATATATTGAATTATGAAATGTCCATTTTGTCATCAACCAAATACATTTGTTAAAGATTCTAGAGATACTGAAGAAGGAAAAACAGTGCGTCGTCGACGTTATTGCGAATTATGTCAGGGGCGGTTTACTACATTTGAAAGAATCCAGTTGCGTGAATTATTAGTAGTCAAAAGGACGGGAGTAAAAAAACCTTTTAATCGTCATAAAATAGAACAATCTATTACCACAGCATTACGTAAACGTAATATATCAAATGACCAGATTATTGCCCTTGCTGATAGAATAGTTCTGGAGCTGGAAAGTAGTAATTTGCGGGAAATCCCAACTCGTAAAATTGGTGAAATTATTATGAATGAGCTGGCAAAAATTGATCAGGTGGCTTATATACGCTTTGCTTCAGTATATAAGGATTTTAGTAGTGCTCGTGATTTTGCAATGTTCATTAGTAAAATAAAACAAAAAACACCATAAGTAGTAGTTTTGTAACGGACGCTATTGACTATTTTCTGTGATTTTGCTATTCTATAGGCTCCAATGGTGCCTGAAAAACACCATAAAATACACCGGTTTATTCCGAACCGTTACCCCGGACTCCTTAGGCTTTAAGCTGGGAGTCCCTCTACTATACAATAGTGCCTTGAGCATAAAGGTAGCGGGGCATGAGTGTATCCATGGTTTTTCAGCTCCCGGCACCAGATTTTATCAAGATTAGTGAAAGAGTTTTGGATATGGAGTATAATTTTATTGCGGACTTATTGGCCAAGTTTGTTATTTGTTCTGATTTTATCAAAGCCGCCATTATTATTGATATTGGTATAATATCGGTCAGTCTATTCTATTTTATTAAACAGACTATTACTGAATCAATTAGGTTGATTAGAATTTCTAGCTCCTGTGACTAGCTCCTGTAAAGTTTTCTAAACATCATAAATTTTTTGTTAACTTTGTTGTCATGCTGAACAAGTTTTTAGCATCTTTCGAAGAAAAAAGATCCTGAAACAAGTTCAGGATGACAATTTGACTTGAATCAGCAAAAAAATTTGCGATTTTTAGAAAACTTCGCAGAACCTAGCAAAACTAATGATTTTTGAAATAATTTTGTACGCAATGCCTAAATATATGGCTTGATTCTTTTGGAAAATTAGTGCATATTCCTTGTTGTTTATATAGGGCGATTAGCTCAGTTGGTAGAGCGCCTCGTTTACACCGAGGTGGTCGGCAGTTCGAGTCTGTCATCGCCCACCAACCCCGTTTAACTTTAGTTATATTTATGAAAACTCAAATAAAACAGTGGCTATTTATTGTTACAGGACTCGCTATTATAGGTGGTGGAGTGTTTTTTGGTAAATTTCAGGTGGTCAATGCTGATGTCAAAGAAGCCCAGAAATTTGAAGATTGGACAATTGTCTGTAATAAAGATGAGCAAAAAAAACAGCTTTGTTTTCTAAGTCAGCAAGTATCCATTACTAAGGATGATAAAGCACAAGTTATAGCTGTATACCAGGTTGGTTATTTCGATAAAGAAAAGAAGCTAAAAATGATCCAAATATTGCCGTTGGGAGTAAATTTACAAGCTGGTACTTCAATTATTAGTGACGAGAAGAATCTAGTCGCTCCAGGCAAATACAGTTTATGTACTGCTGTTGGTTGTCATGCTGTGGCAGAGTTGTCAGATAAGGATTTAAATACTATACTTAGTAGTGCTACTAACATGCTAGGGTTTATGAATGAAGGTAAACAGGTTAATTTACCTATTTCAAATAAAGGCTTGAAAGATGGTATAGAAGCCTTGAAGAAATAGAAAATTTACGAAGGTTTTAGAAATATTTAAGAGCCTAGATGAAAACAAGAATTATTCTTGCATCTAGGCTTTTATTATTTGTATCTTCTACCAGTATAGTTTGTCCATTAATATCTAAGCGTCATAAATATATAGTTTAAATTTACAACACTCACTTCGAAGGGTTATATAACATCAATAGGTTGTGTGATGGCAAGAGAAGGCTTGAATTCTTTGTTATAAAGAAGAGCTGCCATACATAGCGGATGAGTAGGAGATAAATGGAAAACAGTTATACTAAAACTTAGCTTAATTTAAGTATATTCGTTGACTCAGCACGCTTCCATACGGATAGCGCTTGGATTTTATTGGTGGAGACGAAGGGAATCGAACCCCCGACCCTCTGCGTGCAAAGCAGATGCTCTACCCCTGAGCTACATCCCCACAAACTATAATTTCGCTGAGCTTTAAAGTAAGCGAAACATATATAGCGATTCTTATATAAGATTATTATATATTAGTCAATAGACCTCTTATATAATGGTGGGCTTGAGAAGACTTGAACTTCCGACCTCACGCTTATCAGGCGTGCGCTCTAACCAGCTGAGCTACAAGCCCATCGTATAGCTGTATGCTATAGTCAATTCAGTAGAATTTGGTGCGTTATTGATCAAAGTTCACCTATTATTTATAGGCTTCACTCCTCAGCTCTAGCACCAAATTCTACTGAATTGACTATAAGCATACATAGCTATAAAACAAATAACACCTAACAAACATAGCATTAAGCCGGCTAATATATATGTCTTTTCAATGAGTGAGCCAATTTTATTCAATTATCTTTATATGTCAAGAATTAAAGAAAAATATTGCTACATCAATTATTCTTCTTCAGAATAAAATGATTCAACAAACAAATTGATGCTTGCAAAAATTTGATAATTATGTATAACATATTTTTCCTTCACTAAAAAATAAGATGGTTTTTAGTGTTTAAAAGGCCCCTTCGTCTAGAGGTTAGGACGTCACCCTTTCACGGTGAAAACACGGGTTCGAGTCCCGTAGGGGTCACCAAGACTTACTTTTGTTTTATAAGCATACTTAATTGTGAAAAAGTTGAGAGGAACTTATCGCTTAAGGATAACTAAAGCATCTGAAACAGGTCTCAGTACTGCTTTACCCATTCCTTCATCACTATCTCCAACTGTAGCATTCACTACTACTCCATCTAAAAACATTGTTGATGAGCCACCACCATCAAGATTAAGCGCCTTAATACACCCTAATTCTATCATTAATTTTGCTAATTCTGGTAAAGTCAAGCCAACAGCCATTGTTTTGCTCTGTAATTGTTGCTCCACCACAGCTAAAGCCTCAAGTATATTTGTAGTTGCTAATTTCTCACCATAATAACCTTCTCTTCTAAGCATATCCTGCACTTGTCCCAGGGTAACTTCTCGCAGTGGTTGTGCGTATAAATGTTCTGCTACCACTATAACAATAGTCCCATCGGCACGAAAACCAATAGCTGTCCTAGCATGAGGGTGTAAAGTAAAGCTTTTGCTACCAAATTTTTCTAATTCAGCTACAATTTTTCCTTCATTGATTAATATAGGAACTCCCATGACACTGTCAGTTAAATAAACTTGCTCTTGTTCTTGTTCAAAATTAAGATCCAATTCAATTGGATCTCCAACCTTAACGAAAGGCAATTGATAAGTATGTGGTAATGACAATATCCACCCAGAAGAAGGAATAACGCTATCTCCATGTTTAAAGATTTTAGCGATAATATTTTCATTGCTAATTAAAAATTCATCACGGTCATATGACGTTAATGTACTATAGCCCCATAGAGAATTATATAGAGCTGTTTCATTCTCTTTAATAAACTGATTTACTTTATCGACATTTATTTCTTTATTGTTGAATTTAACTTTAACATTAGAACGGATAAACATAATATCAATGCTATTGTTAGCTAATATCAGTGAAGCTTGAGGATTTTTGGCTACACTCAAGATTTTACCATTAATAACCAAATTACCACTGGGACGCCCATCTTCACTATTACCTATTTCAAAAAACCCTGCATTTATCGCAGCAACAGCATTTTTACGTAACGCTATTGCCGGAACTGTTTCTCTTCCGAACACTCCATTATGAGCCTTAACCAGTTCAAGACGGTAAAGAGCTGGGTCAATTGTGAGAATATGGATTACATGGGTAAGAGGCTGTAGTTTTTGGTATTCCAATCCTTTTCCTTTGTACGATTTGTTGGCTGCATTAATATAAAAATTATTAAAGACAAACATTAAAAATAAGCTTAGTTTTAAGAGCTGCATAAATTTTAATTTCCCTTTCCCATAAGTTATTGTAATAATTCTGCCACCATTAGCTTAGCTAAATTATTAATTACTCCATATAACTAAAAAATAAGATGAAATTCAACCTCAGAATGATATCTTTATCAGCTAATCATCAAAAAATCATTATCCAAATGCCACTACTTCAATATGGCTACCGCTTAATTAATAAATTTACTGATAATGAATTAGTGCAGAAAATAGGCGTGCGTAAAATTATTATATTTCTCGCTTGCATAATTATAATAGCTATAACTTATTCAGGTAATAATCATCCTAAACCAACTGACATAAAAGTTGTACGCCCGGTACGCACTATTAAAGTTGAACATAAAATTGCGGGACAGTCATTATCTTTAACTGGCGAAATTTTAGCAAAAAATGAAATAGAACTTGGCTTTCGTATCGATGGAAAATTGATCGAACGCTTGGTTTCAGTTGGCGATATGGTTACCCCAGGACAAACTGTTGCTCGTATTGATCCACAAGATGCCAAAGATAATCTTATTACTGCTAAATCAAATTTTAGTGCGGCTCAAGCTTTACTGACACAAGCTATTAGTAATGAAGCACGACAAAAAACCCTGCTAAGCAAAGGCGTAGTCACCAATGCAAGATATGAGGATGCTGCCACACAATTACAATCTGCACAGTCAAAAGTTGAAGCAGCTACAGCTAATTTAAACCAAGTACAGAGCCGTCTTGAATATACTAATTTACAAGTTGATGTAGCTGGGGTAATAACGGCAGTTATGTCCGAGGCTGGAGAAGTAGTGAGAACCGGACAAGCCATCATGCGTGTAGCTACCGATGAAGGACGAGACGCTGTATTTAATGTGCCAGAACAATTATTTCAAAATAAGCCTGATGGTGATTTATCAGTAGAAGTATCTTTAAGCCTTGACCCTCGTATTAAAACTATTGGACGTGTCAGAGAAGTCTCTCCACAAGCAGATTCTCTTACTCGTACCTTTACCGTTAAAGTAGGCTTAACTAATCCTCCAGAAGCAATGAAACTTGGTTCAACGGTTACCGGTAGTGTAGTGTTAAGCAAAGGTTCGGCTATCGAGCTACCAGTAATGTCTTTGAATAAATCTAGTTCAAGCCCAGCTGTATGGGTAGTTGATCCCAATAGTAGTACAGTGCTCTTAAGAAATATTAAAATAATTGGTTATACCCAGAATTCTATTATAGTTTCTGAAGGTCTACAAAATGGTGAAGTCGTGGTAACAGCAGGAGTTCACTCGCTATACCCTGGACAACAAGTTAAATTATTAGACAGTAGTAAGTAATATAATGAAAGAGCGCTTTAATCTCTCACAATGGGCTATTAATCATCGCGAACTGGTATGGTACCTGATGATTATGTTAACAATCGCCGGGATTATGTCCTATAAGCGCCTTGGTCGTAATGAAGATCCTGTTTTCTCGATTAAAACCATGCTGATCCAGGCAAAATGGCCTGGAGCCACCATTGATGAAACCATGAACCAAATTACTGAACGTTTAGAAAAAAAACTACAAGAAACTCCTAATATAGATTTTGTACGTAGCTTTACTACTCCAGGATCATCAACTATTTTTGTTAATTTAAAAGGCTCTACTCCAGCAGCCAAGGTGCCAGACTGCTGGTATCAAGTGCGTAAGAAAATTAATGATATCGCCGTCACTTTACCGCAAGGAGTAGTAGGACCATTCTTTAATGATGAATTTGGTGATACTTATGGCATTATTTATGCTTTTACTGCCGATGGTTTTTCTGGACGCGAACTAACGGATTATATTGAAGATATACGCTCCAAACTTTTACAAATAGCAGATGTATCAAAAATAGAAATTTTAGGCAATCAGGATGAAAAGGTTTACCTTGAATTTTCTACCAGGAGACTGGCTGGCCTTGGTCTCAAACCAATGGAATTTATTCAAATGTTACAAGCACAAAATTCTGTAAAACCAGCAGGGGTGGTGCAAACAGAAAATGAAACCATATTATTACGAGTTTCCGGTGGATTCCAGTCAGAGGCAGATCTACGTGAGGTGAATATTAATATAAACGGTAAATTATTTCCATTAAGTGATATTGTAACTATCAAAAGAGATTATATCGATCCTCCTCAAACTCTATTTAAATTTAATGGAAAAGCTGCTATTGGCCTTGCTATTTCTATGACTGCAGGTGGAGATATTTTAGCTCTCGGTGAAAATGTTAAAGAAGCAATGCAATCCATTACTGCTGACTTACCAATTGGTATTGAACATCAGTTGGTAGCTAATCAACCTACAGTAGTAGAAGAAAACATTGCTGAGTTCATGAAGGCATTAGAAGAAGCTTTCATGATCGTGCTATTTGTAAGTTTCTTAAGCCTTGGCCTACGCGCAGGAGCGGTAGTTGCTTGCTCGATTCCATTAGTATTAGCCATAGTCTTTCTGGTGATGGAACTTATGTCTATTGATCTGCAAAGAATTTCCTTAGGAGCATTAATTATTGCCCTTGGGTTACTTGTTGATGATGCAATGATTACCGTTGAAATGATGATTATGAAGCTGGAAGAAGGCTGGGATAAAGTTCGTGCAGCTACTTTTTCTTATACTTCCACCGCTTTTCCAATGCTTACTGGCACACTTGTTACGGTAGTAGGATTTATACCCATCGGTTTTTCTCGTAGCTCTGCTGGTGAATATGTGTTCTCCTTATTTGCGGTGATTGGTATTGCTTTGATTGCTTCCTGGTTTGTAGCAGTAGTGTTTACTCCAATAATTGGTCTGGTTATCCTTCCGGATAAGCTGCAACATCATGATCAACAACAAAGTAAATTATCACAATTTTTTCGTACCATTTTATTGTTGGCAATGCGTGCTCCTAAAAGAACTATCGGTATCACAGTAGCATTATTTATAATCTCAATTGCAAGTATGAAGTATATTCCTCAGCAATTTTTTCCATCATCTGATCGTCCAGAACTGCTGGTAAATATGCAACTACCACAAAATTCTTCTATATTTGCTACCACTGCAGAAGTAGCAAAACTGGAACAATTACTGGAAAATAATCCTGATATTGTGCGTTGGAGCTCTTATATTGGTCGTGGTGCAATCCGTTTTTATTTACCGCTAGATGCCGCTCAACCAAACCCATCTTTTGCTCAAACAGTAGTTGTAACTAAAAATATCGAAGCACGAGAACGTGTGCGAAGTTATTTACAAAAAGAATTTAAAGAAAAATTTGCGGCAATAAATAGCCGCATCATGCCTTTGGAAATGGGGCCGCCTATTGGTTGGCCACTGCAATATCGAGTAAGCGGTCATGATTTGGAACAAGTCAGAGATATAGCTTATCGTCTTGCTGAAATTATTGGTTCAGAATCACAAGTTCAAGATATTAATTTTGATTGGATCGAACCAGCGCGAGTATTACGAATCAAAGTTGATCAGAATCAAGCAAAACTTCTGGGTATCAGTTCAGAAAATCTGGCTGCTGCATTAAATGCAGTAGTGTCTGGAATGAAAATTACTCAAATACGCGATAGTATTTATTTAATAGATGTAGTAATTCGAGCAGAAGCTTCGCAGCGTGTCTCACTTGATTCTTTAAGTACGCTACAGATCTCCACTTCAAGTGGACGTAAGGTTCCATTAATGCAAGTTGCCAAGGTGGAATATGAACAGGAATATCCTTTAATTTGGCGTCGAGATCGTCTGCCTACTATCACTGTGCAAGCTGACACTACTGCAGCAGTTTTACCTGCAACTGTGGTGAAAAGGCTACAACCTAAAATTTTAGAACTTAATGCTCAATTACCAGCTGGATATCATATTAAGACCGGTGGTTCAACTGAAGAGAGTGCTAAATCTCAGGCTGCAGTTGCGGCTGTGGTGCCATTAATGACTATAATTATGGTAACCCTGCTGATGATACAGTTACAAAGCATCCAACGTGTTATTCTAGTCCTAAGCGTAGTACCTTTAGGCCTAATCGGAGTAGTTGCTATACTGTTGATTGCTAACAAACCATTAGGATTTGTGGCTATTTTAGGAATTATTGCCTTGATTGGTATGATTATTCGTAATTCAGTTATTATTATAGATCAAATTGAAACTGAAATTGCTCATGGCTTGCCACACTGGGATGCTGTTGTTGCCGCAACAATGCATCGTTTTCGTCCGGTAATTCTGACTGCGGCAGCTGCAATTCTAGGAATGATTCCAATTGCTCCCACAGTATTCTGGGGACCTATGGCCTATGCTATCATGGGTGGGCTTGCAGTCGCTACAATACTTACGCTAGTGTTTTTACCAGCCTTATATTGTGCATGGTTTAAGGTTGTAGAATAGACCTCTCTATTGTGATCTACAGCAAGAGAGTTAAAAACTATCTTATGCCTAGATGGTGACAGTCAAATTTGTCAGAATTTGGTTATGCAAAACAAAGTAAATCACTGCTGCGCTTCCCACCTATTTTAACTGTCACCATTTAACTCTAACTCTAACTTTAGCTATATTATAGTTGATTAGGTTGAGTTAGCATAATATCACCTTGAACTGATGGTTCCGAAACAACCCATGAAACAAGTTCAAGGCATGATTAGGATGACGGATGACATTGCGTGTTCGAAATCGATAATTAATAAGATGCTGCTCTGGAACAGCTACGAAGAGGTCTAATGAATTCATCATGATGACTTCATAAAATTAAAAGCTAATTCAACTGTTTTAACTATAAATTCAATTTTTTAAATATTATGTATTTTTATACTAGATTAAATTCTTCTTATATATTAAACTTACGATTTAATAATCAATAAAAATACAGATATGCTAGGTTTAAATAAAGAACAAAAAGAATGTATTGGATTATTATCAATAGGCACTTTTCTAGAATATTTCGACCTAATGCTCTATGTGCATATGGCTGTTCTTCTAAATGAGTTATTTTTTCCAGCAACAGATGCTCATGCAGCTAAATTAATCTCTGCTTTTGCTTTTTGTTCTGTTTTTGTTACCAGACCAATAGGGGCGCTATTATTTGGTTACATAGGAGACAATATAGGGCGTAGAGCGACTGTTATTATCACAACAACAATGATGGCTTGTTCCTGTGTTGTTATGGCTAATCTCCCAACTTATGAACAAATTGGTATCACCGCTGCTTGGATAGTAACGATATGCCGAGTCGTTCAAGGGATGTCTTCAATGGGAGAAATAGTAGGAGCTGAGCTTTACATGACTGAGATTACTAAACCGCCAGTGCAATATCCGGTTACAACCTTAATTGCGGTTTTCTCTGTTATAGGAGGAAATGTTGCATTAGGAGTTGCTTCTTTAGTGACTTCTTTTGGTTTTAATTGGCGAATTGCCTTTTGGATTGGAGCAGGTGTTGCCGTTATTGGAGCCATAGCCAGAACTCGTTTAAGAGAAACTCCTGATTTTGTTGATTTTAAACGAAAAGCTAAAAAATATCTTGAAGTGCTTAATCGAACCCCGGAGCATATAGAGGCTGTTCTAAATTATCCTACTTTTCAAGAAAAAGTCAATAAAACTACACTACTTTCCTTGTTCCTAATACAATGCAGCTGGCCCGTATGCTTTTATTTTGTATATATTCACTGTGGACATATCCTTAAAGATTCTTTTGGCTATAGCGCTGAACAGGTTATTCATCAAAATTTTATAGTGTCAATGATGAATTTATTAGGCTATCTAATAATAACTTATTTAAGCTATAGAATTCATCCATTAAAAATTATTAAAGTAAAATTAATTATATTTTCAATATTTATCTTAATTTGTCCATATTTGTTATCTAATATTAAAACTGCGAATGATTTGTTTTTAATTCAGTCATTTATCATGCTATTCATTCTTAGTGCTGCTTCAGCGATGTCTGTTATGTATAGTCATATTCCTATTTTTAAACGTTTTACTTATGCTGGCTTAATGTTTGCTTTATCACGTGCTATAATGCATGTTATCACTTCTTTTGGCCTTGTTTATTTAGTTGAATATTTTGGTCATTGGGGATTACTGGTTATTATGATTCCGGTATGTATTGGATTTGGATTCGCGGTATTTCACTTTGAAAAACTTGAAATAGAAGCAGGTAATTTAAGCTAAAAGGTAAAGACCTCTCTCACAAACTCTACCTCTGCAGGTAATTGTACCGTTGTGCTTAGAGGGTAGATGTAAACAAATTTTATGTATAGCTTCTCCAGTTGAATTATGGTACGCCAAATATGCTACGTCTCGGTTGTACGAAACAAAGTAATCTACCTCGCTTGACTAGAATCAAAAAGAATATGAAAAACTGATAAATTAATGTTACTCAAAAGAACTCTAGTCGAAACTGTTATTGGCAGGATAAAACTTCTTGATAAACTGGAGCATTCAAGACATAGATCGCCTACAAACGCTTTTAGTCATATGGTAGCATGTCTAATCAATTATCAGTTGCTTAGAACAAAAGCCTTCAATTAAATCTTTGCTACAGTTAGATGAATTAGCTGCGCATATTAATTGGCAACTGGAGTTTATATAACTATCAAAGTAGCAAATGTTGGCTCATACATAAATGTTATATTAACCTTAGCCTGGATGGACATAATCATAAGAACTTGAAGTAAAATAGTCAGATGCTACTTTGCAGAACGTATTCTGACGATCCCTAAAAACAATAAGAAATTAGTCCACATCTGCAAAATAAAAACTAGAATCTCAAGCTCTGGTAAAATCATCCACACCAAAGGTTGTATTAATGTTGTTGCTCCACCAGCAAACAGTACTAAACGTGTACAAGCTTTCATATTAGTTCTAGGGCCTAATAAATTAGTCAATAGGTAAACCAAAACAATGGTTAAACTTTTATCTAGTAAAATACCAATAAACCGTTTTAATACTACAAGAGGCGTTAATATATAGATAAAAATTGTTGGTGCATTAACAAAAATATTGGCAAAATGCTTTTTTAAGGTAGCTTCATTCAATATTTTGGCATCGACACCAAGTATTCTGAAGTATTCTATAGGAATAGATATACGTTTCTTATCATTAGCCTCAAAGAAGAAGATTAATATATTACTACTAGTAAAAATTATTGGAATCTTTTCTTTATCAACATGTGGCAATTGATTATTAGGATCTAGTACTGCAAGTACATTATTATTTTTATCCTTTAAATATACTGGGGTTTCTGCTTCTGCTTTGATGTTCATACCGTCATATACAAGTTCTGGTAATTGTTGCATTATGTACTCAAAGGTTTCTGTATCTTTTGATATTGTGTTATGTACAAAATACTCTTTGAAAGCTACAACATAATTTAAGAAAAAAGCACAATAAATTAAAGACGAGAATAGTGAGAGAGTAAATATATACTTTAACCCGTATCCTTTGTATGAGTGATAAACATTTTGGTAAAAATCAACTGAACTCACTGAAAGCCATAATTGGCTAAATAGTGTTTTAACAAATGAGATAATATTTATTCGTAGTATCATAATAGTGGTAAATTAGTTAAAAATCTAAAGTGAGGGGAGTGTTCACTGAACTGTGTCATTTTAAAAATCGTCAAGCTTTGAGCAAACCTTTGGTTCGCGTGGCAATCCAGTCTTTATCAGCTCTTTGGGCTAATTTCTAGATTGCTTTGTCGTAGTTTTGCGCAAACTTTCTTGCAATGACGACATAAGAACGTCTAGTAACGTTCAATTTTAAAAATCGTGAAAATGGCCTCACTGCTACAAAACTGTCAATAACACTTGATTCTGAATCATAAATAGCTGCGAGGTAGCTAACTTTGCCAATTCCAGCATTTGAGTTAATTGCTGCTCAGAGAAAAATTTTTTTTCTGCTGTAGCCTGAACTTCAATAAGGCTGCCATTACCAGCAAAAACAAAATTTGCATCTACCTGAGCATTACTATCTTCTATATAATCCAAATCAGCTATAGCAGTATCATTGTATATACCACAGGAAATTGCGGCTACCTGCTGAGTTAAAGGATTAACTTTTAGTATTTTTTTATCCATTAACTTAGCTATAGCTAAATGTAATGCTATATAACTACCGGTAATAGCGCTGGTTCTTGTTCCACCGTCAGCATTAATTACATCACAATCAATGATAATTTGCCGCTCGCCAAGAAGCTTAAGATCCACAGCGGCTCGCATAGCTCGTCCTATTAAACGTTGAATTTCTTGTGTGCGTCCAGAGACCTTGCCTAAAGCTGCTTCTCTCTTTATACGCGTTTCTGTTGACCTTGGCAACATACTATATTCTGCTGTCACCCAACCTTGATTTTGTCCTCGTAAGAAAGATGGAACTGTGGCATCAAGAGTTGCTGAGCAAAGCACATGAGTGTTCCCACATTTTATTAAACATGAGCCTTCAGCATGTTTTAATACTGAGGTTTCAATGGTTACAGGTCGTAATTCGTTGTTTTTTCTGCCTAAATGTCGCATAAAATCGTTACTCATGTTAAAACTACTTGAAAATATAATAGTCAGTACTATATCTTAGAATGAAAAATCGTTGCAATAAAAAAGACAGATAGCTATGAAAAATCACGAAATAGTAAAAGATCATGAACCAGCAAGTAAAGAGGATAATCAAAATAATTCTGACTCAATAGATCAATCAGAATCCATGGACACAATTGATGTCTTACAGGATAAAATAGCATTGTTGGAGGATCAGTTATTACGTACAGTAGCTGAGTCTGAGAATGTAAGACGTCGCTATGATCGGATGTTAGAAGAAAGCAAAGACTATTCTATCACTAATTTTGCCAAAGATTTGCTTGGAGTTATGGATAATTTATGTCGAGCGTTGGAATACAAAATTCAGGAAAACAAGGAGTCTCTATCGAATATTATTGCTGGTGTCGATATGACTAAGCGGGAATTGGAGTCAATATTTAAAAAATATGGTTTAGAATCCATAGCTCCGCTTCCTGGTGAGAAATTTGATTATAATTTACACCATGCAGTTTCACAAATAGTGACAGATGAATATAATCACGATAATA
The DNA here is from genome assembly GCF_963422225.1 of Candidatus Trichorickettsia mobilis. Taxonomy (NCBI): domain Bacteria; kingdom Pseudomonadati; phylum Pseudomonadota; class Alphaproteobacteria; order Rickettsiales; family Rickettsiaceae; genus Candidatus Trichorickettsia; species Candidatus Trichorickettsia mobilis. Next base: position 869,134 of record NZ_OY728607.1, on the reverse strand, counting down.
TAATTGGCACAATGCAGGCCGGATATAAAATCAAAGATCGATTACTACGGCCGGCTATGGTGACAGTCGCAAAAAAAGCTGATGAATGAAAAAATTATATAAACAAATAATCCTGCATACTAAAATTAATATGCTTACTATTATTAGTATATGCATGTTTTTTATCAATGCTGCCAATGCAAGCCTTGAAGTTTCAGAATTATATATTGAAGCACAGGGAAACAATAAATATGAGTCAAAAATCAAGGCTCAAAATCAAGGCATGCAACGAGCATTCTTTATGGTTGCTGATACGCTGGGTATTAACGCCAGTGCTGTAACTGCTGTCCCATATTTAAAACTTAAAAATGTTTTTACTGTTGTAGCGGCTAAAAATGTTACAGAAACTGACAATCTGTATAAAGCAACTGTAACTTACCAATATAATTTATATCCTGTGCAGCAACTATTATTTGAATACGGCAATAATTCAGTAAAAGATCGCTTTTATGAATATTTAATTTTACCAATTTCAAAACAAAAAAATATCCTAACACTTTGGGATGCTGATCAAGAGTGGAACAAGAAATGGTCAAAAAATCGAAATATCTTAGATCAAGCAAAGTTATTTTATCCAAAATCGTCTATAAGTTTAGTAAAAAAGATTAATACAGATAATGTATTAACTTTATCATTTTCGAACTTTCTAGATATATTTCCTGCTACACTGCTAAAAAAAGTTATGCTAATAGTTTGCGAGTATTTCACCGATATTAATACTGGTGCTGCGGTAATGGACGTAAAATATATAATAATTGATAATAATGGTAAAACCACATCTAACCAGAGTTATCCTTTAAATAATCTGGGTGAAGTTACGCAGACAATAGATACAGTGTTAAAAAACGTACTGAATAAATATGGGCGCTTTAGCAATAATGATGCTCAAGATCTTGTCATTATCTCTGACAACGAAGCACCAAAACCTAAACTAGTTACTACTAAGATAGTAGAAGATGATATTAGAACAATAATTCTAGACCTTGAAGCTTTTACTGAAGATGAGCTGACTCGAATCAAAGATAAATTACAAAATGTTAGTGACCTTGAGAGCTTTTCAATAGCTCATAATTATGATGAAAAATATAAAGTGACTATTCTTACTAAAAGTAATGATTATAAACTGGCAGAAAGTTTTTATCTAAATGGTCTTAGCTTTAAAATGTACGGAAATCTCTATAGTTTAATAGATGTAATAAAAGGTGGTGGTTAAGTTGAAGATAATCTTTTGGTTACTACTTATCTCAGGGCTAACAATTTTCTCTATATTAATTGCCAATACTATATTACCTTTTTTTATTGCTTTTACTCTTGCTTACATATTAGAACCATTAATTGATAATTTATATACAAAATATAAATTCCCAAGACCAATAATTGTTTACACTATTCTTATTATTTTCTTGAGTAGTGTTATCATATTACTAACTCTAGTGCTGCCATTATTATATCATCAAATTGCGTTACTGATTGGTAAAATCCCAGTATATAAAACATACTTACAAACCGAGTTAATCCCACAGCTTACCAATAAACTTCATACAATAGATCCAACTATTGCCGATAAAATTCAAAGTTCTAGCCAAACTTTTATTAACAATACTATGAGCATGTTGGGAAAAATAGTAAATAACATTTGGGAGTATACTATGGCTACCATTAATGTCTTGGTGCTACTTTTTCTGGTGCCAATTATTTTGTTATATTTATTACGTGACTGGCCAAAAATTATTAAACATCTCGAAGGATTATTACCACTGGCTAAAAAAGAGCAAATAAATATTTTGTTATCAAACATAAACCAATTATTATCTGCTTATGTTAGAGGGCAGTTAAACATCTGTTTTCTACTTGCTGCTTTCTATTGTATAGGATTATCGATTATCGGAATAGATTTTGGATTATTATTAGGCATTATTTCAGGGGTATTAATCATTGTTCCGATTATAGGAACAGTAATTTCTATAGCTATAGCTATTGCAATTGGCTATTTTACTTTTGGTTGCACCATAAAAATTGTTTATATTATTGCTCTGTATGTTGTTGGACATATTATGGAGAGCTATATTATGACTCCCAAAATTATTGGCAGTAAAATAGGCTTACATCCATTGTGGATTATTTTTTCAGTATTCGCAAGCGGCAATTTATTTGGGTTTATCGGAATATTTTTTGCGATACCAATTGCTGGAATTATCAAAGTACTATTGTGCTATGCTATTGATGTTTATAAATCTAGTGCTATTTATAAGTCTTAGTTACTACTTATATATCACCTAAATTACATGAATAAATTAATAAAAAATGAAATCATAAAAATTGCTGATATCCATAAACAAAGGATAATTTATGCACGGGAAAAATTATCTAATTTAATACCTTTTACTGCAGAAAAAATACAAAATCTTAGTGAAGAAGAGTTTTTAGTTATTGAATTAATGGTTAACCGTTTCTCAAAACTTCAGGATTATATAGGAAGTAAAGTAATCGATCTATTCTTTGAAACAGCAAATGAGAATTATAAAAATTTGACCATGCTTGATAAATTACATAGGCTTGAAAAATTTAATATAATTGAAAACAAAGATATTTGGCAAGCGATTCGAGAATTACGTAATAATCTAGCTCATGAATACCCAGAACACCCGGAACTGACAGCGCTATTTTTAAACCAAACCTATTATTTTTCACAAGAGTTAATTAGGATTTATTATAAACTTCAAGAATATATTATGAAGGAGTAATATCGGATATAATAAATCTTGAGGTCAATATAAGCTGAGGTTTATATTGATTTTGGAGAGTAAGCACTAGGTACTTATTGACTCACCTTACGCACAAGCCGCTAATTTGTATAAATTTTGTAATTCCAGCTTGGGTAGATGGCGTGCGTAAGGTGGTGAGTTTATAATGACAAAGAATGCATCAATCGTTAAATTATAAAACTCCAGAGTTTGTGTATTTTGCAAATAATATAGCAGCGGTGAGCGGTTCTAAGAATGACTACATGATGTTAATAACGACACAAATGTTTACTCAATTGTTTAGCGCTAGCAATGCCAATATCAAAAGCTTCGCTAATTTTACCTTGTTGCTGATGAAATAATACGTTATCTCCTTGTATATCTGCCAACATAAAATATGCATTCATCTGATCTTGATCAATAGCTACAGCATGCGCGGCTAATGGTGTTTTACAACTTGCATCTAGATACCCCATAAATGCCCGTTCTAATAGCGTTAATTGCCAAGTAGCATGATGACTAATTTTATCGCAAACCTCTTGCATTAACCTATCATTTTCTCTAATTTCAACCGCTACTACTCCTTGCCCTACCGCCGGCAACATTTGCTCAATCGGTATTACATGACAATAATTATTATTAAATATATCCAATCTCTTTAGTCCTGCTAAAGCCAGAATTGTTGCATCCACTTCACCTTGCATTAACTTATTTAGCCTTGATTCAACATTACCTCTAAAATTTACAATATTTAAATCAGGCCTAAGATTTTGTAAAAATATTTTACGACGCACGGAAGAAGTACCAACTATTGCATGCTGTGGTAGCTCTTTTATTGAACTAGCTTTTAGACTAATTAATACATCATTGGCTTCTTCTCTTACTAATACAGCTCCTAATACTAACCCCGAAGGTAACTGACCTGGTACATCCTTTAATGAATGTACCGCAATATCAATTTTATAATTAAGCAAAGCTGTTTCTATTTCTTTTAAAAATAAAGCCTTGCCACCAATCTCATATAATGGCTTATCTAAAATCATGTCACCAGTAGTAGTAATGGCTACAATTTCACACTTTACTTCGGGGTAAGATGATTTTATCTGCTGTATCACAAGATCAGTTTGAATCAGCGCCAATCTGCTCTTACGGGTGCCTATTCTAATAATCATATTACACTAACCTAAAGGGGTTCTTAACAGTAAGCTGTTGATCTTTAATCCAGGCCAATTCTCCTAAAACTACTGGATAATTCACAATACCGTGACCTATACCTCCAGCATGATAAGCTGGAATATTGTTAATTTCACTAAAACAAAAATGTTGAATTGTTTGCTGAATATCTTGATCTTTATGAATAAAATCAGCAAAAATCACTGCTTTTAAACTATCGAAGATGCCAGCATTTTTTAAATGCACAAGATATCGATGGATACGATAGGCACTTTCATTAACATCCTCTAATAACAAAATTTTGTCATTAGTTACAGGATGTAGCTTTGTACCAAGCAAGTTACAAAACACTGTTAAATTACCGCCAATGATTTCACCACTTACATCATGATGATCTAAAACATTGACTGGTTCTAATTTGATCTTAATCTCGCCGCCAGCTAAAGCATTCATGATCAAGTCAAAATCATGCTGTTGCTTTGATAATACAGAGGTTAATACTGAAGCATGCAAAGTTGGTATTTTATAATGCTGATTAAATAATGAATGTAGAGCTGTTATATCACTATAACCAATTAAAATTTTTGTACCTACAGGTGATAAATCCAGGCAATCAAAAATTATTTGACTACATCCATAGCCTCCACGAAAAGCCCAAATAATTTTAACATCTGGATGCAGTAGAGCTTGTTGTAAATTTTTTAATCTTATATTTTTATTTGCTGCAAAAAATGGAAAAATATCTCCAGAAAAAATATCTGGAAAAAATATTGATTTTAAACCCTGAGAGCTAAGAAGTTTTTGAGCCTTATTTAATTTTTCTTCTGCCTCATCACATTTAGAGGCTGGGGCAATAATTGCTACAAAATCTGTAGTTCTATTAAAAACAATCATTGTTAGCTAAGTTCCGCTCTGGTGAATAAACCATGCGCATCAAGTTAAGAAAAAAGAGACGATATGAACGTCATTGCGAGTGGAAATCCGTCTGAGCTGAGAGAAAGGACGTGTGAGCTCAAGTAAGACGGTTTATATCGTCCTTTTTCTTAAGGTTTGCGAATATTCTCAATTTGCTAGACCTTAACTAAGCGCACCAATTATCTAAGTCTTTCTTTTATTCTAGCAGCCTTACCACTTCTTTCTCTGAGGTAATATAACTTTGCACGTCTTACTATACCACGCTTAACTACTGTGATAGTTTGCACCAATGGTGAGTAAATCATGAACCTTCTTTCCACTCCTTCACCATGACTAATTTTACGCACTACAAAAGAAGAAGTAAGCCCCCTATTTCTCCTGGCGATTACCACACCTTCATATGATTGTAATCTTTCTGTAGTCCCTTCTGTTATTCTAACACTTACATTTACTGTATCGCCTGCTTTAAACTCAGGTATCACCTTATTTGTAGTAAGTTTTGTAATTTGTTGTTGCTCAAACTGATCAATAATATTCATTTATTTTTTCTCCTTCAGCCATATCAGCCATATTATAATTAGTTGAATTTTTACTTGTTTTTTAATAAATCTGGCCTACGTTTGCTGGTAATTAACGTAGATTGTTCTTTTTTCCATTCTCTAAGGCGTTCGTGATGTCCTGATACTAGCACTTCAGGTACACAACGCCCTCTCCACTCAAAAGGCCTTGTATATAATGGGCATTCCAACAAACCATTAAACTCACCGCTTGGCTCAAAAGACTCTGATTGCAAAGTTGCTTGATTTTCAACTACGCCTGGCAATAATCTAACCATACAATCAAGAATTACCAGTGCCGCCAACTCGCCACCAGAAAGCACATAGTCGCCTATACTTATTTCGCGTACATTATATTCTTCTATTACCCTTTCGTCAATCCCTTCGAAACGCCCGCATAAAATTATTATTTCTTTTTCATTGATAATTTCCTGTATTAACCCATGGTTCAACAATTTACCTCGTGGAGAAGGATAATATACTTTACTATCAGGATATTTCGACATTGCCTGATCGATGCTTGCACCCAACACATCGGCTCTCATAATTAAACCATGTCCTCCACCATAAGCTACATCATCAACATTTTTATGCTTACTTATGCCAAAGTCACGAAGATTAATAGTTTCATACGACCATATCCCTTTACGCAACGCTTGTCCCGCTAGAGAATATTGCAATGATCCTGGGAACATTTCTGGAAAGAGAGTAATAATAGAGGTATGCAACACCACCATAATGAAAAATTACCTAAATAATTAGCTTAGGCTCTGTGAAAATTGATTTTACTTGCAACTCAACTATACTTAAATCGCTAAAAATGCTGCCAACAACTGATATAATCTAGGCCGTTTTAGTTTATGACCGACGGATTTTATGACAAGCCTGCGTAAGCATATATATTATGTATAGCTTCTCCAGTTGGATTATGGTACGTCAAATATGCTGCGTCTCAGCTGTGCGCAACAAAGTAATCTACCTCGCTCTTCCATTAACGTACCATAATCCAACTGGCTTTGCTATATACTAATACATGTGCAAAGATAAAACCAGACAAATTCGCCATCATTACATAAGTGACATCGACCCACCCAAGCCCCAATCTACGTAATTTTAAAGCCTACCTACCTCCTATATCAGAAGAAGGTTCCTTTTTTTGTACTTTTTCGTCCATTTTTTTAACATTATCCTTATTATTACCAGGAGGACTTTGTGATCCAGAACGTAATCTGTCACCCAAAGAGCTTGCCTCTGTACTTATCGAATCCATTGAGTTGGAACGCGTTATAGTCTTATCCTTTGTTAAATCAGGACTTGAGATACTAACATTAGTAGATTTTTCTTGTTGTTCAACTTTAGCTCTATCTCCAACTCTATCACTATCTTTTGCCTGAACCTTAGCTTGAGTTTTAAGTGTTTTGTGCTCAGCATTATACGCATCAATTTCTTTCTGAAATGGCTTTACAATTCCTAAAGTTACAACTTTAGTCACTACATTGGCAATTTTCTTCCACATTGAGGGCTTTTCTAAAGTAGGCTCTTGTTTTTTTGATTCTTGCAATTTCGGAGTTTTATGATATTCTTTATTTTCTAATTTATTTAGAAAGTCTTTAGGAGATGTACCTGGCTTAACATACGCTAATCCACCATCAAGATCTTTGGCGTTTATTTTCACTATATCATTTAATTTCTCCTGATCTAGCTTAACAACCATACCACCATATTTTTTAGGTACTAGGGTATTCTCATATTCTTTTTCACCAGCAATAGCCTTTTTAGTAGCCACATCATCAAACTTTGAACTATCAACCGGGCTTAGTGGATCAGATGCTCCAGTCTTGGAGTGTTTGTGTGAAGTTGGAGCCCCACCTTCAATACCGATCAATATGCTTCCAGGTTTATTACCCTCTGGTGCGATATAGTGAATATATAAATGCCCATGATCTCCATCCGGTCTACCAACAATTTTTCCCTCAGAATCCTTGCCGTTAAATTCAGCATTCATCGCAAGATCCACCCCAAAATGGTTAGTTTTCATACCAAATTGATTACCAACAAAATCCCTTAATCCTATAGTAAAACCTTTTTCTTCTTTTAAAGAAAATTCTTTTTCTCCGTTCTCATTTACCTTTTCTTTAATAGTAACATCATGAGTAGCAGCGGATCGGTTATATACAATTTTATCTTCATCAATTGCTCCTTGCTGACTTTGTTTTCTTGACATTCCACTTTTATCTTTATCACCGGAAGTCATCCAATTTATCAAATCATCACCACTACCAGGTGGAATTTCAATCATCACCCGCGCTCCATGACTTAAGTATGAAGATACTGGTAAATTATTCTCAGCTCCCGACTGTTTCTCTCCGGCATTATTGCCATTAATTTGCAACCCACCAGATCCTATTAATGCCAAAGCTCTTTTATAAACATCTACTGACTTTTGTTCCTGCTTGGTAATGGGATCATCCGCTCCAAGTAATGCTTCAGCTTGTTTTGCTCTATTCAAAAGTACTGCAGATTTTTCTTTGTCATTCTCTATTTCTTGGGCAAAAGATTTTCCTCGCAGCTCCTCTAACACTAGTTTTGGAGATTTTTTATCATAGCTCCTATCTTCGGTAATTTTAGGTTCTGGTAATGTATTACTATTATCTTCACTATTACTCTTCATAATATCCGTCTCTAACAAATTTTTTCTTAAGTCATTGTAATTTAAAATGACACAATAGTCTTAAAAATTTCGTAATCTAACAATAGATTATATTAAAAATAAGTAAAACTGTTGCAAAGCACTCTTAGAGTAACTAAAGAACTATCAAAGCCAATATAATAGCATCGTCACCACCTAACTGACTCTAGATATACTAAGGTCGCTTGCCTGCTTGTAGATTTAGAGAAATCGAAGCAATCTAGTATAAAAGAAAGTTCTTCGTGCTATTTTAGATTGCCGCACTTCGCCTACGGCTCGTTCACAATTGTGTCGGGATGACTTTGCGTGTTCGAAGAGGTTTCTATATTGTATCACCAGCTACTCTTCTTATCTGAGCTCCGCAACTAGCCAATTTTTCTTCTAAAGCTTGATATCCTCTATCCAAATGATACACACGGCGTACCTTTGTTTCTCCGACCGCTACAAGGCCAGCAAGTATCAATGATACTGAAGCTCTAAGATCACTTGCCATTACCTCAGCAGCACTTAAATGACCTACTCCACGCACTACAGCAGTGTTGGCGTTAACTGTTATATTAGCACCCATCCGATTTAATTCTGGAACATGCATAAATCTGTTTTCAAAAATATTCTCAGTGATCACCGATACTCCTTGAGCCACAGTCATTAGACTCATAAATTGTGCTTGTAGGTCAGTGGCAAATCCAGGATAGACCTGAGTTTGCATATCTACTGATCTGAGCGTATCAGTGCATCGTACTATAATGCCATTATCAGTTGGCTTAACTAACACACCAGCACTAGTTAATTTTAACGCCAGATTTTCTACTATATGATAATCTATACCACGAATAGTTACATCGCCTTTAGTAATTGAGGCTGCTATCATATATGTACCGGCCTCAATTCTGTCTGACATTATTCTATATTCAGCACCATGTAATGAAAGTGAGCCTATAATTTCCAGCTCACTAGTACCTATACCAATAATATTGGCTCCCATTTTGTTTAGACAGTTGCACAAATCAACTATTTCTGGCTCTTGGGCACAATTAGACAACAAGGTTGTCCCCTCTGCCAAAGTTGCTGCCATAACCGCATTGATAGTAGCTCCTACCGATACTTTATTAAAACAAAAATGTACTCCTCGTAACCTATGACCATTGGTAGTAGCATAGATATATCCATGCTTTATCTCAATTATTGCACCCATAGACTCAAGTATAGCTAAATGTAGATCTACTTGTCTTGCACCAATAGCACATCCCCCAGGAAGCGAAACTTCTGCTGTACCAAATTTAGCAAGCAACGGCCCTAACACCCATATGGAAGCACGCATTTTACGCACCATATCGTAATGCGCAGTAAGGTTATTAATGGTACTACAATCAATAATAAGGGTTGAACTCTTATGATTATTATGGACTTCTATTATTGCCCCATGCTGTTCAAGCAAAATTTTCATGGTGCGTATGTCTGCAAGCCTAGGTACATTATGTAATATTAACTTGTCTGCAGTTAACATTGCGCAAGTCATAATTGGCAAAGCAGCATTCTTAGAACCGCTCACCTCTATAGTACCTTTAAGTGGAGTACCGCCCACAATAACTATACTATCCATAAATACTCAATTGATGTGATGCGTGAGCATACGCATCAAGTTAAGGAAAGGAGACGATATAAAACGTCATTGCGAGGTTACACTAGTGGCCGCAATTCAGTAAAACATGTCGTTCCTGTGGGGATTTTCAATCAGCAAAGCTGATTTCGCAATGACGCGCCTTATTTATAATCGTCAAACTCTTTGAAACATATTGATGGTAAGACGAAGGTCAAAATCAGGAAGAGCTAGGAGTTCCGAAGTCGAGGAGCGGAGCGTACACTTGTTTGTTTCGCACCGCAGATCTTCGGGAACGACAACGCCAATTCCTGATTTTGACCGAGTCTTAGTGATCTTTACCTAATGCTACCCCCAGTATATCACCAAGACTTGCTCCACTATCAGCAGAACCATATTCTTTTATAGCTTTTGTACGCTCTTCTATCTCAAGCGCTTTTATTGATAAAACTACTTTACGTGAAGATTTATCGACAGAAATTATTTTAGCATCCACTCTATCTCCAGCTACAAATCTTTCTGGTTTTTGATCGATTTTATCGCTAGAAAGTTCTGCTTTTTTAATCACTCCGCTTGCTTTATCATTGATATTGACTTCTATACCATCTTCTTTAATCGCAGTTACGACGCAGGTAAGAGCTTGACCCTTTTTAAACTCATCCAACTCATCAACTTCAACAAGCTCTTCTTTCAATTGCTTGATCCCTAAACTAATACGTTCTTTTTCAATATCAATTGACAGGACTTTACACTCTACTACATCACCTTTGGCGTAAGATTTTAATAGTTCCGTGCCTTTACCATCCCAACTAATATCAGTTTCATGTACCATGCCATCAATATTTTCATCAATTGCAACAAACATCCCAAAATCCGTAATATTTCTAATTGGAGCACGTACAATACTACCTACAGGATGGATAACGGCAAATTTCACTAAAGGATTTTCATTACATTGTTTAATACTTAGTGATATTCTATGTTTATCTGTATCTATTTCCAAGATTATAAATTGCACTTCCTGACCAATAGTTAACAGTTTTTTAGGATGCTGCGTCGATTTAATCCAACTAATCTCACTAGAATGTACTAGCCCCTCAATTCCATCTTTTAGCTCAATAAAAGCACCATAATCTGCAATATTAGCTACTTTACCAGTCATAATTTTGCCGACAGGAAATTCTTCTTTTATATTCTGCCATGGATTATCATCAAGCTGTTTCATTCCTAAAGAAATACGCTTGGTATCTTCATGGAACTTAATGACCATAACTTTTACTTTCTGACCTAATGCCAGTATCTCAGAAGGATGATTGATTCTACTCCAGGAAATATCAGTGACATGCAATAACCCATCTAAACTACCTAAATCAATAAAAGCTCCATAGTCGGTAATATTTTTTACTATGCCTTCAAGAACCATACCTTCTTTAATCTTCGACAACATTTCATCACGAGCTTCTGATCTCGATTCTTCTAAAATAGCACGCCTTGATACCACAATGTTACCAAGTTTTTTATCCATCTTAAGTATTTGGAAAGGTTGAACAATACCCATCAGTGCCGACATGTCTTTTATCGGTCTCACATCCACCTGGCTTCCAGGCAGGAACGCTACAACCCCAGAAAGATCGACAGTAAAACCACCTTTAACCCGACCAAAGATCACGCCGTCAACGAATTCACCCTTATCACATGCGGTTTCTAAATGTACCCATGATTCTTCTCTTATAGCTTTTTCTCGGCTTAAGATAGTTCTGCCGTTGCGACCTTCAATTTTTTCAACATACACATCGACAATGTCACCAATTTGTGGAAACTGTTGATTTTTTGATAGTGCAAATTCTTCTTTAGGGACTCTACCCTCATTTTTCAAACCAACATCAACTACTATTACATCTTTCTCGACACTAATTACTTGCCCTTTAACCACCGTCCCTTCTTTTACATGACTAGTGTTTACTTGCTCAAGCAAAGCCGCAAAATCTTCTAGCCCCTCTTGAGACTCAGTAAGATGTACAAATTGTGGAATGAATCTCTTTTTTATTTTTTGCATATTATTCTCTGATATGTTAGTACGCCTGCTAACATACATAATGTGATTAATGGTTAATACAAAGACAGCACTTAGCTATCTGGTTAAAATAAATTCTTCAATCTTAGCAATCACAACATCCGGCATAAGATTTGAAGTATCTATAACTAAAGCATCAGCAGTTTGAGTTAACGGCGCAATATTACGCTCTTGATCTCGTAAATCTCTTGTAATCAACTGATGCCTAATCTCATCAAGTATATATTTTTTGCCCTCAAGCTGCAACTGTTTATATCGTCGTTCAGCTCTTATAGCAACGTCAGCTGTGAGAAAAATTTTTAAATCAGCTTTTGGCGCAATCACCGTGGCAATATCTCTGCCTTCCATGATAATTCGAGGGATATCAGCAATTAATTTTATTTGATATTTATTCAGCTCTGTTCTTACCTCAGGTATAGTTGCAATTTTTGAGGCATATTCTCCGACATATTCGTCACTTAAATCGGCTTTAGCCGTAACTAGCAAAATATCCGGATCGGTTGATAATAATTTAATTACCTCCAGCTTATTTTCCGGGTCTATTCCCGCGTTGATGCACATCCATGCTAACCCCCTATATAACAGGCTGGACTGAAAATATTGCAAGCTAAAAAATTGCGCAAGCATTTTTCCAATCAACCCTTTCCCAGAAGCAGAAGGACCATCAAGAGCGATAACAAAACGATGCTGCAAATCAAAGGCTCTAGTTTTTAAGCGTATTATCATATTATAGTATTTTTTAAGGTATTTTTAGCAAGTTTTTTATTTAATGCAAATTAAACTTGAAATTTTACTAAGTTTTCGGTAGAAGTTAGTTCTGTTTAGGGCGATTAGCTCAGCTGGTTAGAGCATTACGTTGACATCGTAAAGGTCGGTGGTTCGAGTCCACTATCGCCCACCATAATATCTTAAATCAATTCGCAAGCGTTGAGCAGTATAATTACACTAATTTAGAGATTTATTTAATCTAAAAATTCAAGCAACTAAATAATAGATTTTTCATGAAAATTTCAGCAAATTCAATCAGAGCAGGTAACATTTTAGTATATGAAGGTGATTTATGGGTTGTCAGTAAAACACCAGAACATACCAAACCTGGTAAAGGCGGAGCCTATGTGCAAGTAGAAATGAAAAACTTGAAAGCAGGAACTAAAGTTATTGAAAGATTTAGTTCTTCTGACTATGTCGAACGAGCTCAACTGGAACAAAGAGATTTACAATTTTTATATACAGAAGATGATAATCTAGTGTTAATGGACAATGAAACTTTTGAACAAATTTTTATAAACCAGAAAATCCTAGGAGACAAACTACCTTTTCTTAGCGATAATATGGTTGTTACAGTCGAATTTTATGAAGAAACCCCTATTAAGGCAGAACTGCCACACACCATCGTTGCTGAGATTGCTGAAACCGGTCCGGTAATAAAAGGATCTACCGTTACTTCTTCTTATAAACCAGCAATTTTAACTAATGGTGTAAAAGTAATGGTGCCTTCATATCTAGTCACTGGCGAAAAGATTGTTATTAAGACGGAAGATGTAACTTTTGTTGAGAGAGCAAAACAATAGATCTCTCCCAATTTTACTATTATTTTAAAGAGCATAGATGCAACCAACGATAAACTCCCTAATCACCGCAACTCGTAAAGCCACAAAATTTTTACAAAGAGATTTTTTTGAACTGGAAATGCTACAAAACTCTAGTCGCGGTACTCAAGAATTTTGTACAAACTCTTATCTACGTACTAAAAATTTCTTGAAAGAAGAATTACAAAAACATTATCAATTTTTATTTTTTGCCGACGAAAAATATTCGGTTAATGACCAGGCAACAATAATAGTATTTGTTAATCCTATAGAGGGAATACAAAATCTTGGTAAAAGCTTACCGTTTTTTGGAATTACAGTTACCTATTTAAAAAAAATACAGCAAGAATTTGTTCCCATCTTTAGCATTATAAATTTTCCCGTGCTTAATGAAGTTTATTATGCTGAAAAAGGTGGCGGCGTTTGGAGTGAAGCGGATTCTAGAACTAGTAGCAAAGTTACCAGACTACGCGCCTCTGGCTGCAGTAATATAGAACAAGCCGTAGTAGTTACTAATGATATAACCACTGGTTTAAAGATATCACAAAACGTTAGATGCTTTGGCTCTGAGTGTTATAATCTGATTATGTTTGCTACTGGTAAATGTGATATTTTTTACAGCACAACTACTGATTACACTTTAAAAGCAGCATTCTCCCTTATAATACGAGAAAGTGGCGGTATGCTTATACCAACGAAATGCGGCATGTTATCCTCAAACAACCATTTGATAGAAAAAATTAAACCACTTATTATTTAAAGTACTTTCTAATCTAACATAGTGTTGTACAATTTTATTTAATAAAATTGTACAACAGGAGAAAATTTGCGGAAAACCTACGCGTCAAGTGAAGAAAAAGGACAATACGAACAGCCTTGCTTGAGCTCTCCACCGTCGTCATTGCGAGACCACGATAGTGGTCGAAGCAATCTAGTAAAATATGTCGTTCATTTTCTGGATTGCTTCGACTTCGTCTCGCAATGACGACGGTGGCAGCTCGCTTCTTTTTCTTAACTTGAAGCATAGGTTTCCGTGAACATTCTTAACTACAGTGTTATTGAATATTCTACAATTTACTGCATCGGTGTAAACTTTATGAAAAAATTTACTATTAATTGTGACTTTGGCGGTCAGTTATCACCTTTCTCAATTTATATTGGACAACCAGAAGCAGCTCATCATCCTTTGCATTTTCAAGCTGATTGGTTATCAAAACAACGTGGCGGGACAGTTCCAGCTGACGTAATGGATGCGATATCTAAATTACAAGAACTTGCTAATAAAAATAATGTCTCTCTGGAAGAACTGTGTGTGTATGCTCTTGGTACAGCAACAGACGATAAACAACCATCACAAGAAGGTAACACTAATAGTAATAATGATGATAGCACGTCAAATACCAATAAATCTGACCAGGAAGAATCTAAAAATAATTAAAACCTCATGCTTGCGTGACTAAAAGTGATAGATATTATTTCACGTATATTGATTAAGATGAGTAGTCCGTGGCTTCTACGTAGTAACCCTATACTAATGATAGTATGGGTGATAGCTTTTACAGCCACTATACTAACAATATCTCAATATTATGCTAAAGAAAGTAATTATCAATTATCGATGATAATTACTTTTTGGTTATGGATGACTATACTTTTTGCAAAATTAGCTGAAGTATTAGTAGAAATAAGATGGAGCAAAAATGCTTCGGTTAACAATGATAATAAATCAGAAAAAATTATAAAAAAAATCTTTGCCATTAATGATATCAATAATGATTACCATAAAAAATATATAGAAGTGAAATGTAGCAGTATTAAATCAGGCGATCTAATATTGTTATTATCAGGAGAAATAGTGCCTTTTGATGGGGTAGTTGTTGCTGGAACTGGGTATGTTAATGAGACCGATAGCACTGGAGCACTATCACCAACATTAAAAAGTCATGATGATTATAGCAATAGACTAGTTACCGGTAGTTTTATCGAAAGCAGTGATTGGCTAATAATGAAAGTAACTTTATCTGGGCGCAAATCCTTTTTCGCCAAATTAACAAAATTACTTTCCAATATTGAACGACAACAAGGATCAAATGAAATAGCTTTACAAAGGATTATTTGGGGGCTTGGGGTACTATTTATTTCTGTATTATTTAGTATTGCAGCAATTGCAGATTATTCTGGGATAAAAATACCCATTATCTACTTATTAGATATGGTAGTCATTTTACTGCCTACTACTCTATCAGGACTACAACATGCCATTATTATGTATGGTACTGGCGCATTAAAGACAAAACATATTATCATTCGTGACAAAGTAGCATTAGATAATGCCGTAGACGTTAATGTAGTAGTTTTAGATAAGACCGGCACGATAACAGTTGGACAACGTGAGATGGTTGATTTTATAGCTGTAGACCAGGAGCTATCAGAAAAATTCATTAATACCATACTTTATTTATCTTCTGTCCTTGATGATACTACTGAAGGAGAAAGTATAAAACATTTTACTGAACATCAGTTAGAGGAAGATGTTCCCAATATCGACTTCTCCAAATACCAATATTTACCTTTTGCTGCGACTCACCCTATTAGTGGCTGCGATTATTATTATCCTCCTGGTTTTTTAAACGAAAACAAACTATACCAAGAATTTGATATCCGCAAAGGAAGTATTACTGAAATTTGTAAATACCTTGGACTGTATCCAAAATTACTGCCAGAGAATATACGAACGGCAATCAGAGATATCACTGAGGTATGTGGCTCCGTTTTATTAGTAACGTTAAATCATAAGATTTTTGGGATCATCCATCTACGTGATAAACTAAGAAAACAGATAAAAAAACAAATTCAGAAAATACAGGATGATGGTATCCTTACCATTATGCTAACAGGAGATAATGCAAATATTGCTGGCTATATTGCTAAAAAACTAGGTATGCATGCATATTACGCCGAAGTAACACCAGAAAAAAAATTAGAGTTCATCAGAAATTTACAACAACAAGGTTATACCGTTGCAATGTATGGCGATGGTGTCGGAGATATAGCCGCACTTGCACAAGCTGATATAGGCATTGCTTTTGATCGTAGTGTTGAATCTGTAAAGAGTGCCAGTAATGTAGTGTTATCCAATAATAATATTGCCAATATACTTGATATACGCAATGTTTGCAGAATTATGGCTATCAAGCTTGGCGCATTAACAGTATTCTCCCTAGGCGCTGATATAGCAAAATATTTTGTTATAGTTCCAGCATTATTCACCACCGCCTTTCCATCTTTATCTGTACTAAATCTTTTTTATTTTAATTCACTGGATAGCGTAATTTTATCATCGGTAATGTTTAATGCCTTGGTAACTCTAGTATTGATACCTATCGTCTTTAGCAACCCAATATATTATAGTAAACACTCTTTATGGAGCAATCTCTTGCTCTATGGTCTTGGTGGTATATTATCACCTTTTATCTTTATAAAAATGATTGATATGTTTGTGCATTGGCTTGGCCTGGTATGAAACAAGATTTTATAATAAGTAGCTTGCTATTTATATTGATGGTTATAGTGATTATTTGTTACAGCCTGATTATTTACGCTGTCGGGCATAAATTATGGCCTAATGAAGCTAAAGGAAATTTAATTCATGATAAAAATGGGATGGTTAGAGGGTCTTTTTTATTGAGTCAATCTTACGCATCAGAAGGATATTTTTATGGTCGCCCACAATTAATTTTTAAAGATCAGTGTAACGTTGCGCTTTATAATGAAGAATTTTGGAATAAATTACTGTCGCCAGCAGTAAAAAATCAATCTATAGGTAGCGATATTATAATGTCTGTTCCATCCAACTCTATGCTAGATCCTTACATTACAAAAAAGGAGGCAATGAACCAAGCCCCTAAGATAGCAATCGCCAGAAAATTACCCTTACACATATTGGAAAATATTATTAATACTTATAACATTAAAGCATCAACGCCATTTTTTGTTCTGGATATAGTGAACGTAACTATATTAAACTCAAAACTTGACAATTATTAGATTGCACCAAAACAATTGTTGAAGAATGAAGGCACCGTCAGTATGAACCTACCAAATGATACAAGCAAAATAATATCCTATTATATCAGTTGATTGATATAATTTCTAAATTTTCTGTGAAGTATATTAAAGATGAAGCAAGCAAGTAATAAAGAACATCTTGCAGGTACTGTGGAACGAGTAACCTATCATAACCCTGAAAACGGTTTTGTAGTGTTACGCATTAAGATAAAAAACCATAAAGATATAGTAACAGTAATAGGTAATACCCCTTCTATATCACCAGGAGAATATATCAAATGCAGTGGGATTTGGCAAAATGATCGTATCCATGGTAAACAGTTTAAAGCTGATTTCTTAAAATCTCTACCTCCCGATACTTTAGAAGGAATTGAAAAATATCTTGGCTCTGGTCTAATTAAAGGTATCGGCGCTTATTTTGCCAAAAAGCTAATTACCGCCTTTGGTGATAAAGTGTTTGAAGTGATTGAAACTAAGCCGGAGCTTTTATCATCAGTTGACGGAATTGGGGTCATCAGAGCACAAAGTATCTGCGCCAATTGGCAGGATCAAAAAATCATCCGTGAAATCATGATCTTCTTACAATCTCATGGAGTTGGTACAACCAGAGCCACCAAAATTTATAAAACCTATGGTGAACAAGCAATTGAAGTGGTATCTAAAAATCCTTATCAATTAGCTAAAGATATAAGAGGTATTGGTTTTATTTCTGCTGATACTATCGCTGCTAATTTAGGTATTGCAAGAAATTCATTAATCCGAGCTACTGCAGGCGTTGCTCATCTATTACTTGAAGCCACCACCAACGGTCATTGTGGCTTGCCACTAGCAACATTGATCGATAGTAGCCAAAAATTACTGGATTTAGAAAGTAATTTAGTTGAACTTGCTATACAAACTGAGATTACTGCAGGCACTTTAATTAATGATACCATTAATAATATTGATAGTATTTTTTTAAATACCTATTATCTCTACGAGAAAAATATAGCAAAATTATTACTTGCATTAGCTAAGCAAAATATATCTTGGGAGGAAATTGATGCAACCAAAACTATACCATGGGTAGAGCAACAATTAAATATAGAATTAGCACAAAACCAGAAAGAAGCAATTACACAAGCATTAAGCACCAAGGTTTTAGTAATTACTGGTGGACCTGGCACCGGAAAAACAACGTTAGTAAATGCTATACTTAAGATACTGCTAACAAATAAATTGCGAATAAAGCTTTGCGCTCCTACCGGCAGAGCCGCTAAACGTCTTAGCGAAAGTACCGGTTTTGAAGCTCTTACTATCCATAGATTATTAGAAATAGACCATAAATATGGCGGCTTCAAGCATAATGAGCAATCAACATTACCGTGTGATTATCTGGTTATCGATGAAACCTCAATGGTCGATGTTTCCCTATTCTATTCGCTGCTCCGAGCATTACCTCAAAACGTTGCTTTGCTGTTAGTGGGCGATGTGGATCAATTACCTTCTGTTGGTGCTGGACAAGTCTTAAATGACATCATAAATTCTGCCGCTATACCTACTGTTAAACTAACAGAAATATTTCGGCAAGCGGCTAGTAGCAACATTATCACCACTGCTCACCGGGTTAATAATGGCATTATTCCAAATTTACAATTTACTAAAGAAGAATCTGATTTTTATTTTATTGAAGCAGAACAAGGCGATGATATTACTAATAAAATAATTAATTTAGTAAAAGAGCGGATACCAAAGAAATTTAATCTCCATCCGGTAAATGATATCCAAATATTATGTCCCATGCAAAGAGGTGGTGTCGGGGTACGCTCACTCAATATAGAACTGCAACAGGCGTTAAACCCCAATTATAATAGCGGCATTGTTAAGTTTGGTCAGATTTTTTCTTTAGGTGACAAAATAATGCAGACCGAAAATAATTATGATAAAGAAACATATAATGGTGATATCGGCATCATCAATAATATCAATGAGCAAGAGCAGGAAGTAACTATAAACTTTTATAATCGTAATGTTATCTATGATTATACTGACTTAGACCAAATTACTTTAGCTTATGCTACCACCATACATAAATCCCAAGGTTCAGAATATCCTGCCGTGATTATTCCGCTGACCATGCAAAGTTTTATGATGTTAAAACGTAATCTTATCTACACAGCGATTACTCGTGGTAAAAAATTGGTAATAATTATTGGTGAGAAAAAAGCATTAGCTATAGCGGTCAAGGATAATAAAACTTTACGTAGATATTCCAAATTAAAAGAATGGCTATATCTTTGAAAAGGATATAGCCTTTTATAGCTTGTTATAGTTCACTTAACGGGTCGTAAGGCAAAATAAAATTAAAATTTCTACAGCGCTTGCTAGCTATTAGTAAATTCTTTATAGGCCTCAATAACTTCTTCCATATTTCCATCCATACGAATCTGCCCTTTCTCCATCCAGATGCCACGATTACAAGTATATTTCATTATTTGTAAATCATGTGAGGAAAGTACCATAATTTTTGTTCGTTCTATTAATTCACTGATACGGGTTCTAGCTTTATGGATAAAGGCAGCATCGCCGGCACCAATCATTTCATCCATGATTAATATATCTGGAGTTATAGCAGTAGATATAGCGAATGCAAGCCGGAGGTACATGCCAGTGGAATATGTGCGTGTTGGTAGATCGATATACTCATGTAATTCAGAAAAATCAATAATCTCGGTTACTTTACTTTTAGCTTCCTTAAAACTCATGCCCATAAATATGCAGCGCATAATTATGTTGTCGTGTCCACTAAGTTCTGGATCCATGCCCATAGTAATATCTGTTAAGGAAGAGATGTGACCTTCGAGGTAGATGGTGCCTTCTGTAG
Organism: Candidatus Trichorickettsia mobilis; assembly: GCF_963422225.1. Classification (NCBI taxonomy): domain Bacteria; kingdom Pseudomonadati; phylum Pseudomonadota; class Alphaproteobacteria; order Rickettsiales; family Rickettsiaceae; genus Candidatus Trichorickettsia; species Candidatus Trichorickettsia mobilis. The sequence continues at coordinate 848,823 of NZ_OY728607.1, read as the reverse complement.
GTTCATAAATACCTGCAAGTACTTTAAGTAGGGTTGTTTTACCAGCGCCGTTATGTCCAATTAGCCCAACTCGCTCACCTTCCTTAACTTCAATAGTAATTTTATTAAGAGCTCTTATATAGGTTGTATGATCAATGGCATTGATTTTACCACCAATTGCTCCAATGAGCTGATTGCGTACCGAACGAGTTTTACTATTATATACAGCAAAAACTACGTCAGCATTAATGAGATTGATATAGGCCACAGTAACTCCGTGAGGATAATTATAGCTTCCCCAGTTGAATTATGGTACGCCAAATATGCTGCGCCTCGGCTGTGCGCAACAAAGTAATCTACGCTGCGCAGCCTCGCTCTTCCATTAACGTACCATAATTCAACTGGCTTTGCTATAAGTGATAGAATTGTACAAAATTATAACCAGTAGGTTATTCTATGTCTAAATTTGCTAAAGAATAGTATAGCTATGATCCAGCTTGTAATAATATAGCAGATTGCTGCTAACCAATATTGGTGTGGAATAGTAATTTCCAGTAATGGGTCGCGACATAAGGAAAGAAATATGGCTAATGGATTAAGCAAAATATAATCATGAAACCTTGATGGTATTGATTCAATTTTCCACATAATTGGTGTAGCATAAAAAACAACTTGGATAATACTAGCAATAATATTAGGAAAATCACGAAAACGGACACTAAAAATGGCTAGAATTATAGTTATTGGAAAGAGAAAAATGGAAGTGCATACGAATCCTGATAAAGCAACAAAAAGTGCGCCAATAGATATTTTTTGCATACAGATTAGATAGGTTACTACTATTACTGGTAAATTATGAACTAATATTATTATATTTTTAACAAATAAACTATTAATATAAGATAATTTAGGCAGGCTGAGTCCTATAAGATATCCTGTAGAGCTGATATAGATATTGCTGCCATCTGTAATACAGCTGGAAATATACAGCCAAAACAGCATTCCGGTAGCAAGATGAGGTAAATAATCTGGAAGGCTAGTTTTGAATAGCACTGACCAGATTATGCCAATAGTTGTGATATTAATTGCTAATGATAGAGTCAACCAAAATTGTCCAATACTGGAGCGAGCATATCTTTTTCGTATATCACTAATACCGATTAAGTAAAATATCCGCCAATATTTGAATGATCTGACAAAATCATCAAACGCTTTTTTGAGATTATTGTCAAAATTTTGTGTATGTTTATGGTTATTAGAAGAATTAGTAGAGTCAGTCATAAATCATTTGAAATAAAAATTAGTAATCTTAGTTGGTAACAAAATTTACTTAAAATTACTAGCGTAACTTTTTTTTATTATTTTTCGTGGCTGTGGAGGAATAACTTCAAATTGAAGATTTTTGTTAGTAGCAAAATGGACTGCTTCTTCTAAATTAGAAAATTTAATTCGCACTTCGTCCATCATATTTTTGGAAGTAGTGCGACCCATTATCGGTTCAATAAACTTATCTTCTTTGTTGGGGATGAATTCCAGTACCCATTCTGTTTGACTCTCACCAGATTGTGTGGCTGCTTTAGCCGGCTTGTAAATTCTTGCTTGCATAAATATCAATATAATGTTTATTATTAAATAAAAATATTTTAGTACATGACTACATTAAAATCCATTGAAAATATGACTTTCGAACAAGCTTTAGCAGAACTTGAAGAAATAGTCAAAAAAATTGATTCTGGGCAGCACGATCTTGAAGCGGCAATTAATAGTTTTGAGAGGGGTATATTGTTAAAAGATCATTGTGAGAAAAAATTAAACGAAGCTAAACTAAAAATCGAAAAAATTACCAAATCAGCGGATGGTAGTGTGGTTATTGAAGAGGTGGAATTGTAGAGAGTATTCAATAAACCATATGCGTCGTCAAGTTAGGGAAAAGAGACGATATGAGCAAGTACTACCACACCTCGTCATGCGAGACCATTTATGGTCGAAGCAATCCAGTATAGTTACTCGTTTTGCTAGATTGCCTCGGGCAAAGCCCTCGCAATCTGATATATCCCCACGAATTTGAAGTGGCTAAAAAACACTCCAAAAGCTCGTCATTGCTTCCATGTGCGTAAGCACATGACGAAGCAATCCAGAAAAAAATTATAACAGTGACACAGCTTTTACTGTGTTAATCTTTCTGGATTGCTTCGTCGTAACCTAAAGGTTACTTCTCGCAATGACGATATATAGCGCATTTCAGCACTTTCAAATTCGTGGGATATATCAACTCGTGATGACGAGGTGTGGTAGTGTACTGCTCATATCGCCTCTTTTCCTAACTTGACGCATATTTTATTGAACATTCTCAGCTCTACTTCTAGATATCAGTATAAGGTGGAGTTTTTATTAATTTAATAGATTCAGTAATAGTCTGTTTTATGAAATAGAATACGCTAATTAATATCGCTCCAATATCAATGAGAATAGCAGCTTTAATGATATCAGAACAAGCAGCAAACTTAGCTAATAAATCAGCAATAAAATTATATTCCATCGACATGAACTCCTTAAATCTAGATAAAATCTGGTACCGGGAGCTCAAAAAACATGGAACAACTCATGCCCCACTACCTTTAGCCGTAAGGCATTATTGTATAGTAGTGGGACTCCCGGCTTGAAGCTTAAGGGAGTGAGGCATAACGGTTTGAAATAAACCGGTTGTTCTTATGGTGTTTTTTGAAGCACCTTAGGAGCCTAACAATATAGCAGAATAATTGCTATAGTCAACAATTTGATTAACAACATCATCTATTCTGGAGTTTTGCATCAGCTCCTCTAATATATAAAGGCTCAAACGGTAGTAATTTCCGTTTATTTAGAGTTAAATCAATATATCTGCATAGATATATTGACTTAACTCTGCTGAATCTTGGCAAGATTGTAATATATGATAAATGCTTGATCTTGCTATATATACGCACTATACCACTACCAGCGCAAATTGTTCTGATTTGTTGTTGATGCAATAAGTTAATGACAGCTTCGTAATCTAATAATAGAGGGTTACTGCTAGAGTTATTATGATTATCAAATATCTGTACATATAGCTGACTACGGTAAGCATCAAGCAAGATGATGCTTTGTTGATAATTTTTGGCTTGTAGAGTTGCTCTAAAATTTGCTACCTCAAAATTACTAATAGCAGTACTTTTTATCTTACTATTAAATAAAATACCTTTTGCTGCTGCTAATCCTATTCTAATGCCGGTAAAACTTCCAGGCCCATTGGTAACTCCTAAATAATCAATATCACGATATCCAAGTTTTGAATATTCTAGGGCAGATTCAATCATGTTAATTAACCGTTCAGCTTGCATTGACGGTCTTAGCTCTTCGATATAAGCAAGAATTTTTTGCCCTTCTGAGATTGCTACCGTTGCGATGTTATTTGCAGTATCGAATGCTAGTATTTTCATCAAATCTCTTATATAATTAACGTGGATAAAATTTAAGATGAGAATATAAAAGATGCCAAGAATAATGCCAGGATTGATAATTAACCCAATTATTTTTAGAGCATATGATATACGTGGTGATGCTAAATTAGATGTAACCACTGATGCAGCTTATAAGATAGGTTTCTGTTTTACAAGAGAAAATATTACTGCTAATAATAGCGTGATTTGTGTAGGGAGAGATGGAAGACATAGTTCGGATGAGCTTTATCAAGCTTTAGTAGAAGGTATAATCACAGCTGGAGGTAAAGTAATATCAGTTGGCGTAGTGCCAACGCCAGCATTATATTTTGCTGACATAAAGTTCATGCCCGCGGCTAGTATTATGATTACCGGCTCTCATAATCAAAAAGATGATAATGGCTTTAAAATGGTTGTCCAGGGTAAATCTTTTTTTGGAGAGCAGATCCAGGATTTATTAAGTACGATAAATAACACCGATTGGGAGCAGTTATTACAGTCTACGTCCAGTTATGATGTGCAAGAAATAGATATATACGAGCAGTATATTACAGAAATCTTGGATCACTCCAATCTCAAAAGTAACTTAAAAATTGCTTGGGATCCTGGAAATGGAGCAGCTTGTAAAGCTATTAAATTACTACTTCGTCGGTTAACTAACGACAATGTCATAATTAATGGTGAAATCGATGGAGATTTTCCCAATCATCATCCTGATCCTACAGTCGCTGCAAATTTAACTCAATTAATTGAAGTTGTACAGAAGCAGGGGTGTGATTGCGGTATTGCCTTTGATGGTGATGCTGATCGCATTGGGATTGTAACGAGAACAGGAGGTATAGTATGGGGTGATCAGCTGCTATGTTTATTTGCTATAGATGTACTAGCACTAAATCCAGGAGCAACAATTATTATGGATGTCAAAACCAGCCAGGTAGTATTTGATCAGATACGATTACATGGTGGTAATCCACTAATGTGGAAAACCGGACACTCCTTTATTAAAAATAAAATGAGAGAAGTTGGAGCGTTACTTGCTGGCGAAATGAGTGGACATTTATTTTTTGCTGATAAATATTATGGTTATGATGATGCAATTTATGCGGCCATTCGTCTAATAGAATTATTATCAAAATCTTCTTATTCTTTAGATGAAATGCTTAGTCAATTGCCGCAAACTTATAATACTCCAGAGATTAGGATAAAAATTCCAAAAGCTATGAAATTTACTATTCTCGACAATATTAAAACACAGCTGATCAAAATGAGCATTAGTTTTAATGATGTTGATGGTTTGAGAGTAAATACTGATAATGGTTGGTGGTTAATGCGCGCATCGAATACAGAAGAAGCAATCATAATACGTTGTGAATCATGTAATAGTGAAGGGTTAATGGTTCTCAAAACTGAGGTAAAGGCAATGCTTGCTCCTTTTGGCATTCAGCTTTAATATAATTACCTCCATGCCTTGTTATCCTGGCACTTAATGTCATTCCTGACGCGCACAATATCATCCAGAACGTGCACAATGTTATCCCGAACTTGTTTCGGGATCTTATGAAGTCCTTCCTGAAATAAATTCAGGATGACATTGCGTGTTCGAAATGGCATTAAGCACTTAGTAAGCGCTGAGATGATATTGTGTGAAATGGATTATTAGCGCAGAAATAACCTGTTAATTCAATTCAAATTAAATATATGAACATGGTCGTCATAGTTTGCGGACCAACCGGTTGTGGCAAAACATATTTTGCGCATAAATTGGCTCAAAAATATCATGGAGAAATTATCTGCGCCGATTCGATGCAATTATACCAACAAATTCCAATTATTACCGCATCTCCAGCCGACAGTTTAAAGAAAGATCTACCATATTTATTATATAATTTTTTAGATATCAATGAAGAAAGTTATTCAGCAGTAAAATATGCTGAGATTGCAGCCCAAGTAATTAAAGAGGTAAATTCTAGAAATAAAATTCCTATAGTAGTTGGTGGGAGTGGCCTGTATATTAATACTTTAATCTTTGGCTATAGTAGCATACCAGCAATTTCTGAGATTATTAAATCAGAGGTTAAAATGTTGCATGAAGAGTATGGACAGGTAAAATTTTTTGAGGATCTTCAAAATTTAGACCCAATAGCTGCTAGTAAATTAAATATGCTGGATAAACAACGAACAATGCGTGCTTATGAAGTATATAAGCAAACAGGTCAGTCAATTATAACTTTTCAGAATAATACAGCTATAGCACCTCTAAATGGCTTGGTAATTAAGGTGATTTTATTAAATCCAGAACGGAATTTTTTAGTGTCTAGCTGTAATGTAAGATTACAACAAATGTTTGATCATGGTGCAGTAGCGGAAGTAGAGGCAATAAAACGGTTGATAAAAAATAAATCTAGCATTAAAGATTCTAGCATTAAAGCAGTGGGTGTGCAGGAAATTATTGAATATTTGGATGGCCAGATCACTTTAGCTGAAGCACTAAATCTTGCTCAGTGTCGAACCAGACAATATGCTAAGAGGCAAAGTACTTGGTTTAGACATCAAATGAAAGAAAAAATAATATTAGAATATAGTAGCAACAAAGAATTGGAGCAATTGCTTTTAAGAGAGGAGGTAGTTCAAATATTTGACTGACCTCATATGCTGTGAGCGTCACGAATTTTGAGAAAAATCGTCAAGCTTTGAGTGTTGTTTATGGTTTTAAGAAAAGATCGTCATAGATTTGGTTAAAAATCGAAGCAATCCAGTTTTTTTAGTAGCTCCTCTTGACGTAAGCTGATTTGGATCACCACGAGCCTAACGGCCTCCTAGTGATGACGCCTTGTATAGCTTTCTCCAGTTGGATTATGCTGCGTCTCAGCTGTGCGCAACAAAGTAATCTACCTAGCTCTTCCATTAACGTACCATAATCCAACTGGCTTTGCTATAGTGTGAATACTAAACCGTTCAAACTAAAAAACTCGTGAACGCTAACTATATGTTAGTGATCCAGAAACACTGACAAAAAAACCGATAAACGATTAAACATTTATCGGTTAACTTATCAAAGATAAAGAAAAAAATAATAGCTTATTTTTTTTCTTCAGTAGTTTCTTTTTCTTTTTCTGCTTCTACTTGTCCACCAGCTTGTGCTTGGTTAGCAGTAGCAGGCTTCTTTGATGCATCTGCTGGTGCAGTGCTAGCAAGAGCAGCGGTTGAGAAGGCTAGGGCTAGAAGAATTGTAATAATTTTGTGCATAAGATAAACCTCGTTGTTTTTGTAATGGCAATTATAATATAAAAAGCGAAATCTTCAAGTGAAAATATTGATCATTTGTCATTATTTTTATGATATTAAAAATTTCTTTACTTAAATACACTTAATTGTGCTTTTTATGTTTTTCAGTTTCGTGTTTATTATCTGGATGTTCAGATTTATGCTCAGGTTTTTCTTTGTGGTGCTCTGTATTCTCATGATGTTCTTTTTTGGTGTTGTCCTCATGTTTTTGGCCGTCTGTAGCAATGGCAACAGTTGAGAAAGCTAGAGCTAGAAAAATTGGAATAAGTTTATTCATAAAACTACCTATATATGTTTTGTAATACTGATTATATTATAAAAAACTTAAAGATAAATTTAATAATAAAAAGTTTAATAATTATTTTTTTATTTATGGCTTTTGTTTGACAGTAAGGAAGTTATAGACTGGGAATAACTTATGGACAAATATTTATAGAGCTAGAGAGTAGATGATTAGGAAAAGCAATGAGGGACAAACCTACTTGACCTTTTAATGATAGGAGATTTATCCTCACGAATTCCAATGCCTGCAACCTGCCCATTAATAATCCAACTTCCTATGGTAGGATAGTTTCCTTCAAAATTTGGTACATTAAACCACTCTTGGTAAATAAAATCCGAGGCAACTATAGATTTAGGCAATTCCATAGCTTCTATAGAGCGGCAGAAAAATACTCCATCTCCTTCTCGTCCTTCTTTTATCTTACTCACAAATGTGTTTTTTATCTTCTCTGGCGAAGAATAAGCAGGTAATAGATAGGGACAATCTGGAAACAACTCCCATAATATAGTTAGAATGTTCTTGTTCTGTAATATCATACGCCAAGCGGGCTCAAAGAGCGTTATATCTGATTCTAATAAATAAATAGCAAACTCATCTTTTACCATCCATTCCCAAGGGTATAATTTAAATAAATAAGCAATTTTAAATCCTTCTTCATCACAAAGCTGCTGTTTAAACCACTTCCTACGCAAAGTAATATTCTGTAACTCTAGTACTTTTACTTGTTTTGTCACTTGAAGAGCTGTATCGGCGAGATAAGTTAGCGTACCATAATCTTCTCTGTTATCTAAAAAACCACTAAAATGCACCAATGCTCCTGAAGGAATAAGCTCTTGCCACGCTTCAATGAGCTTTTCATGAATACTATTAAATTGATCTGCTTTAAATTTTAAGGACTGCAGCCACTCCCATTGAATAACACTTGCTTCAAATAACGCAGTAGGGGTATCAGCGTTGTACTCAAGCATTTTAGGAGGATTGGTACCATCATAAGCTAAATCAAACCTACCATATAAACTACGAGACTGTTTATTAGACCTCTTTCGAAACTGGACTAAATATGTTATAAAGTCGAATTTACTTAATTTAGAACTATATGAGATATAAAAATTTAAGCATTTTATCGGAAGAGCATTTTAGAAGATTAACAGGGGTAAGAAATAGTACATTTGAAAAGATGGTAGGGATTTTAAAGACAGAGAAACAAATAAATAGGAGGTACCAAGGTGGCAGAAGAGCTAGTCTTAGTATGGAAGACAGCCTATTAATGACACTTGAATATTTAAGGGAATACCGTACCTATTTTCATATAGCTAAGAATTATGGAGTTAGCGAAAGCAGTGCATTTAAAACAATTCGTTTTGTTGAAGACACTCTAATAAAACATCCGGATTTTGCTCTTCCAGGTAAGAAGGCTCTAGTTAAAAGCGGTATGGAGTATGAATTAGTTTTAATAGATGCTACAGAAAGCCCTATAGAGCGACCCCAAAAAAACAGAAATACTATTACTCAGGTAAAAAGAAAAGACATACGTTAAAGACTCAAATAGTAGTAGATAAGAAAAGCAAACGAGTCATATGCACTTCTTTTTCCAATGGTAAGCGTCATGATTTTAAATTATTTAAAGAATCAAGAACCCATATACTGCCTGAGGTTAAAGTGATTACTGATACTGGTTATCAAGGCTTACAGAAGATTCATACAAATTCTGAGCTACCAAAGAAAAAGAGTAAAAAGAATGCTTTAACTAAAGAAGATAAGAAAAATAATAGAAGTTTAGCAAGTGACAGAGTATTAAATGAAAATGTTATCGGTGATAAATTATGTTAAAGCGTTTTAAAATAATTGCATCGAAATAGACGCAAAAGATTTGGTCTTAGGTTCAATTTAATTGCTGGTTTATATAATTGGGAGCTTGGTAAATGAGTTTCGAAAGAGGTCTATTATAGCTTTGCTCAATAAGAGCTATAGATAGTGGTGAAAAACCAAAACCTTCATATCTCTTATTTTCAATTATAAATCTCACCGCTTTTTCACACAAACTATGTAAAACTTCTGTAGCCTGCTCTAATTGATCCACTTGTGTTAAAGACAAGTGATAATATGCTGACTCATCCCAATAAATTTCATTATCAATTGTATGAAAATAAAACCCTAAATTTTCAACTAAATCTTGCCATCCCTGCCTTGGATTTATCACTATGCGTTCCATTGCTTATCCACCGAAACTAAAGCCGTGTTTACCGAAACCTCCTGATCGTGGCTTCGTGCCCCACCATGATGATCCTCCGCTGCTCCACCATGATGATCTGTTGCTGCCCCACCATGATGATCTGCCCCACCAGCTTCTTTGCGATTTTTGTTCATATACAGGATATCCATCATCTGGTAAACTTACAGTGAAGCCTTTCATTGACGGTGCATATCCATCAAGCCACATCTCACATTGTTCATATTGTTGCTGACATTGCTCGAGGGTTGTAGGAGTTTTATCATAATCTTTATTCACTGCTTTAGCGTACGCGGTATCACATATGATCATGTTATAATCTTCTTTGCAATCAAGAACACCGTGATAAGCTTGTTTATCACAACTCGTCAAAAATATACTACATACAAGGTATAATGAAATATTTTTTGACCTTCTCATGGTTAATAGCTCATACATCCTGCATTTAAGATCCCCACTATCAAAGAGATAAAAGCTAAGAAAAGCGAACCAGCTATATTATTTTCAGTAACATTCTTTTTTAGTGCCGGAATAAATACACGTGCTAGAACATAAACCATCAATTGAATTGAAGCTGCTACTACGCCCCAAACTACTACTTCCTCAATAAACTGGCTATGTATGAGAATAGTAGCTAATGGTAAAACAAAACCAATAAGCGCACCACCAAAGCTAATTACTGCTGAGATATTATTCTCCTTTATCAGTTTAAAACTATTGTAAGGTGTTATCCCTTCATATAACCACGTGAAAAGGAGTGTTAATAATAGTGCGGTGCCGAAATAAGTAATAAAATTTATTATAATTACCATATAGATTAATTCATTATAGTGCTAATTCGAGATTATAAAGTAAAAATTTCATTGATCAATCATTTCTAGGTTACGCAAGAGGTCTAGTGCGAGTTTTAGATGGAGACAAAGCAGTTGTAGAATAAGCCATTAAAAGTTCTTAGAAAATTAACTCACAATCTGTTATAATGATTTGGTATAATACTGTTCTCCAATAGCTATCTCTTCACGATTATTAGCTCGTCGCCACTCATTGCTATCTCTTAAAGAATAAATACAACCACAATATTCCTGCTTATAAAAATTCTCCCGTTTGGCAATATTATACATATTACTACTACCATCATTTTTTCGCCAATTATAGGTCCAATATGTTATTCCATCATAATGAGAGGCAGCACGAAGTCCAGATTGATTAATCTGCTCCATGTCCTTCCACCGAGAAATCCCTAGCGAACTGGTAATGACTTTAAAATCATTTTCATAGGCATATAAAGCAGTGCGCTCAAAGCGCATATCAAAACACATAGAACAACGCTTGCCTCGTTCTGGTTCATATTCCATGCCTTTTGCTCTGGCAAACCAGTTTTGAACATCATAATCAGCATCTATGAACTGTATGCCCATCTTTTCAGCAAATCTGATATTCTCTTGCTTACGTATTTCATATTCCTTCTTAGGATGAATATTAGGATTATAAAAAAAGATAGTTAATGCAATACCAGCCTCAATTACTTTCTCCATTGGTTCTCCAGAACAAGGAGCGCAACATGAGTGCATTAATATCTTCTTTTCACCATTTGGTACCTGAAATGTCATTATGTTAAAGCTCTATATTCTCGTGGCAAATTCTTGGATTCTCCATGGTCTAATGTAATCTCTTCAGCTAAATTCTTTCTATAAGTCTCTTTATAAAACTTTAGTACTATTAAAGAAATCACTGCAAGAACCATCAAATAATATGATAAGGCATATTTATCCTTGGTATATTCCACTAATATCACACCCACCATTGGTGCTGAACCACCAAATATTGCTGCACTCAGATTATATGATAAGGCAACACCAGTGAAACGTACTCTGGTTGGAAAAAGCTCTACTAATAAGGTTGGAATTGGACCCATATATATAGCTATTATTCCAGCAAATAGGATTTGTGATAATACCGCCAAAGTATAATCCATTGACCCAAGTAGCTTGAATATTGGATACACTAACAATATCATCAATAATATTCCAGTAAGCAAAACTGGTTTACGCCCAATTTTATCGGAAACAAAAGCAGAAATCGGAAAAACTATGATCATAGTAGTTAAAATTATTCCACACACCATTGAACTCTGAGTGCGAGTATAACCTAGAGTCTGCATAAAATTCTCAATAAATACCGTAGCGGTATAAAAAGGAGCTGTTACCGTAATATAAATCCCTATTGCTACTAATAATTGAGTTCGATATTTAGTCACGATTTCACGCAAAGGATATCTTGCTAAATTACCATTCTCTTTTGCTGCGCTATATAATGGGCTCTCAGACAAATTTTTCCTGATATATAAACCTATTCCACCAATGAACAAACCAGCTACAAAAGGTAATCGCCATCCCCAAGCAAATAATGCTTCCTGAGACATAAAATATGAAAAAGCATTTGCAGTTATCACACCTAACAACATTCCAATACACATACTAGCAAAAGCTGCACTACCAGCAAGTCCACGATGTTTTATACTGGCATGTTCCACTATATAGGCTATACAGCCACTAAATTCTCCTCCTAGTGCAAAACCCTGAATCAACCTAATAATAACCAAAATTATTGGTGCCGCCAGTCCTATGGTCGCATAGCTTGGCAGCAATCCTATGCCTGCAGTAGGAATTGCCATAGTTAATATGCCAATTACTAAAGCAATCCGCCTACCGAATTTATCGCCAATACTACCGAATAACACGCCACCTAACGGCCGGACAATAAACCCAGAAGCAAATACTGCAAATGTCAGTATTTCCTTAATCTCGGAATCAGGAAAAAAATGCTGGGCTATAATAGGTGCAAACTGAGCATATAATGCATAATCATACCACTCCAGGGCATTACCAATCATTCCAGATATTATAATTTTCTTCATCTACAACACCTCATTTAATACTATTTATGAAGTTGATCAAATATACACCATTTTTAATATCATAATTCTTAACTCGTGCAATAAATTTTTACAGAATCTAGATTAAATTAAGAAAATGGTTTATAATGTAGCTGAATATAGCAAAGATTTCAGAAATGACTTATAACATTAGTCATCTAGGTATATCCGAGCACACAATGCTCTCGAACACATAATGTCATCCCGAACTTGTTTCGGGATTTTATGAACTCCTGATGAGATCCCGAAACAAGTTCGGGATGACTGTTCTTTGTTCGAGATAACTACGTTACGTTTAAGGTACAACCTTACCTTAAAATTTGACTATCATCACCTAACTGATCGGCGCTATAACACTATAAATATTAAATATAATATCTCATTCAATGTTTAACCACCTTATACTCTTATTAAAAAAACACTATACTAAAAGCAATAAATTATTATTGCTTTTAGTAGTAATGGCTATCGTTTTATCAATTTTTACATATAGCACGATTACCAAAGAAACAAATGTATTGGGACCTGATCCAAGCAAAGTTATAGGATTAATTTTAGTTGATCTAATAATTTTCTTAGCTCTAGGTATTGTCTTATCATATAAAATCTTTAAACATTCTGCCAACAAATCTACCAGTAATACTTCTAAATTACAAAACCGAATCATTGTCGCTTTCAGTCTAGTGGCTGCTGTTCCTACGATAATTGTTTCGGTATTTTCAGCGTATTTTTTTAATTTTGGCCTACAAATATGGTTTGATAAAAAAATATCTACAGTACTGGATCAATCAATTAGCGTTGCTGAATCATATCTTGTAGAACATACTATACGCTTAAAGGAAAGTGCAGCAGCATCTGCAGATGACCTTAGTGAAATGTATTATGATTTGATTCACAACCCGACTTATTTTGCCAAAGCCTTAAATGCTGAAGCTGAAATGCGTTCTTTAGACGAAGCGATAGTGTTTCAAAAAACTACTAATACCATTCTGGCTCAAACTTCATTAAGCTTTTCCTTAAGTTTTACTACCATACCAATGCATCTAATTGAAAAGGCTGACCGCGGTGAAATAGTTGAAATTACTTCTGATCCCACTAAAATTAGAATGTTGATAAAACTACGAGAATATAATGATACTTATTTATTAGTTGGCAGAATTATCGACAGCAAAATTATCGACCATATTGATAAAACCAATGGTGCAGCTAGCAGTTATTACCAGCTTAAAACCCATATCTCCAGTATGCAGATCAAATTTTCTATGATCTTTATTTTTATAGCATTATTACTATTATTAGCTGCAATAAGTTGGGGCGCAATTTTTGCCGGTCAAATAGTTAGCCCTATCCATAAATTGGTAATCGCGACAGAGAAAGTAAAAGATGGAGACTTAACTATTCAAGTGCCGGAAGGAAATTTAAATAATGACGAGATTAAGGTTTTATCTTCTGCATTCAATAGAATGATTCAACAGATTAACCGTCAGCAACGAGATCTATTAATTGCCCAACGAGCTCTTGCATGGTCAGACGTAGCACGTAGAGTAGCTCATGAAATAAAGAACCCTCTCACTCCAATACAACTTTCAGCAGAAAGGCTATTTAAAAAATTTCGTCATGAAGTTTCAGATCAAACTGCATTCGACCGATACATAAACACTATTACCCGTCATATCAATGATATTAAAAAAATTGTTTCTGAGTTTGTAAATTTTGCCCGATTGCCATTACCTACCTTTACCAAGTGTGAATTAGTGTCCTTAATAAAAGATATGGTTGATTCAAGAAAATCAATTAACGATAAAATTACTTACAAATTATCCAGCAGTGAAAAAGCAATAAATTTCGTTGGTGATATCACGCAACTTCATCAAATTATGCTTAACTTGCTAAAAAACGCCGAAGAAGCTACAGAAAAAATAGCCCAGCAAATAATTGACGTTTCTATAACCCAAACTACTGATTTAGTATATGTTATTGTTGCAGATAATGGCCCTGGATTCACTCCGGAATTGCTAAACTGCGCTACAGAAGCTTACATTACCAACAGAGCAAAAGGCACAGGTCTAGGGCTTGCTATAGTTAAAAAAATTACTCAAGACCATTTCGGCTCACTGGAAATAAGCAATGCTCCACAAGGCGGAGCTTTAATAAAGTTAACATTTAACTTAACTGAATTAAAATCTAAGTTACAACATAGATTACAAAATATTAATTTTTAACTTTTTTGTAAAGAAAAAAGGCTAATGTGGCAAAAATACAGTAAAAATTGTTGCTTTATTTTTTATGAATAGCTACTCTGTACAGTAGTTAAAGCGATGAATTCATTTTAGCTTCTTTAATAAGAGATCTTGAATAGATCCTAAAAGCTTTTTGGAATTACTAAAATTTGGCTTGAAAGTAGACTTTTAAGACAAATTCTAAGTCAGTTCGTAATGAATCTGTATTTGGCTAAGTAATAACCATTCTTTATACACATTATATAATATAGGTAATTTATTATGTCTTTAGATGTTCTTATAATTGATGATGAGGCTGATATTCGTGACCTGATTTCAGATATTTTAAAAGATGAAGGGTTTAATTCAAGAGTAGCTGCAAATAGTACTCAAACCTTTAAATTAATTTCTGAAAAAGTCCCTTCTGCAATAATTCTTGATATATGGTTACAAGGAAGTGATTTAGATGGTCTTGGCATTTTAGAAATTATCAAAAAACGCTATCCATTAATGCCAGTAGTGGTTATTAGCGGACACGGTACCATAGAAACAGCAGTTAGTGCAATTAAAATGGGAGCTTATGACTATCTAGAAAAACCATTTACCCATGATCGATTGATGATTGTATTAAAAAGAGCTTGTGAAGCTGCGAAACTAAAACGTGAAAACTTAGATCTAAAGTCAAAAGTAGTAGATAAAACAGAATTAGTAGGAGCTTCCTCTTCTACGGTCAAACTTAAATCTGATATTGAGAAAGTAGCTCCCACCTCTGGTAGAGTAATGATTCATGGTGAAATGGGTAGTGGTAAAGAATTAGCAGCGCGTTTAATTCATAAAAAATCCAAAAAAGCTCATGGTCCATTTATTGTATTTAGCCCTACTTGTATGTCTACAGATAAAATGCAGCAAGAATTATTTGGAGAACCTGAACGCCAAGATACTAATAGTGTTTTTACCAAACGCCTTAGCGTGCTGGAAGCTGCTAATAATGGTACTCTCTATATTGATGAGGTTGGTGACTTGGCAATGCCTATCCAAATAAAACTACTAAAATTTTTACAAGATCAAATATTTGAAAAACCTGCAACTGGCAAAAGCGTGAAAGTAGATATAAGGTTTATTACCGCTACGACCAAAAATTTACAAAATGAAATTAATCAAGGTCGCTTTAGACAGGATTTATATTATCGTTTAAATGTAGTGCCGATTAAAGTACCTTCTTTATCAGAAAGAAAAGATGATATTCCTTTGTTAGTAAAATATTTTGTAAAGCAGCTGGCCAAATTCTCAGGACTTAAGGAACGTGAATTTTCTGAAGATACTATGGCTGCGCTACAGGCTTATAGTTGGTCAGGTAATGTTCGTCAATTAAGAAATGTGATAGAATGGACTTTGATCATGAATCCTGTCTCTGTTGGTGGTTACGAAATAATCAAACCAGATATGCTACCATCAGATATTTTAAATCACGGGGTAACTATAACCAAGCCCGACAATAATCTTGATATGATGTCTATGCCTCTTAGAGAAGCCCGAGAAGTATTTGAGAGACAATATTTATCAGCCCAGATGAGTCGTTTTAATAACAATATTTCTAAAACCTCATCGTTTGTAGGTATGGAGCGTTCGGCATTACATCGTAAATTAAAGCTACTTAGTATACATACAGCTAGTGCAAAAATGAGAGATGAAGAATATCAAGAAGAACAATTATGAGAGAGTTACGCAATTATTATAGCAGTGACTACAATTTGCTTTTTAAAAAATATGCAAGTTTATCACAAATTATTTTTGGTGTCTTGGCATTAGCTGCTAGTAGTCAATTGAGCATTCCCCTAAAGCCAGTGCCGATTACTTTTCTTACAATGATGGTAAGCATGATTGGACTAGTATATAAACCATATCTTGCTTTCGCTACAGTTGGTATTTATCTAATTTGCGGCATATGTGGGTTACCAGTGTTTAGCAAGTATAACTATGGAATAGAATATGTAATGGGAGCTACCGGTGGATATTTGGTGGGGTGTATGATTACAGCTCCTATCATTAGTATAATAAAAAATAGACCTCTTTTGAAACTCTACTTCTGTGGTCAATTTGTGCGCCGATGCAGTGCTCAAATCCGAAACAAACTTAGAGTGCGCTCCGGTTTTGAATATCCTCTCTCCTACAAATTTACTCACATAAGCGAGTCTAATATATCACAAAAATTTTGGCCTGTCGCATTTTGCTGTTTTATTGGACATATTATAATTTATTTTTTTGGTATTACCTGGCTTAGCCAATTTATGAGTCTTAATAATGCAATATATAATGGGTTTATTGTATTCATTCCTAGCGGTATAGTAAAAATAGTAATATTTTCATATTTATTCTCTTATACTAAAAGTAAAGCTCAAATATGAAAATATTAGTTATTTTACTACTGCTTTTTTCTGGATGCTCAGAACAATCTAGAAATAGTGATGGGTTATTGACCGATGCTCAAAGTAATAAAGTAAAAGAATTTATCGTTAATAACCGTAACAATAAATTAGAACCTGATATAAAAAAAGAATTTGGTTCAAATCTTAGAGGTCTAAAGCTTACAGGAGTGAATCTTTCTGGTTTAGATCTATCAGGTATAGATCTGAGTTTTTGTCAGATGTCACGTATTAATTTCTCAGCAACAACCTTTAAAGATGTAATTTTAGAAAAGTCAATAATTCAAGATAGTGATTTCTCTAATACTATCATTAATAATATAAATGCTAGATATGCAGATTTTCAAGCTTCTATCTTTGAGAAAGCAACTATAAAAAATGTTGATTTTTTTAATAGCAATTTTGAAGAAGCTGATTTTACCGGAACAACACTAGATCAAGTCAATTTTACAAAATCTAACTTGATAGCTACAATTTTTGAACAAAGTAATATTAATAATAGTAATTTTCAACAAAGTAATTTGGGACAAGGTGAATTCAAAAAAGCACAAATTACTGAATCAGTTTTTTATGGTACAGATTTAAGTAATGTACAGGCAAATAGTATCAAGATCCAAAATTGTTATTTTGAATCTGCTGATTTAACGAATGCTAATTTTACTTTAGCCACATTAACCGATTCTAATTTTTCTCACTCACTTTTCGATGAAATTAAACTTATAGAGGCTCAAATAAATAATTGCGCTTTTTTATTTACTTCTTTTCAGCATGCTCATTTTATTAAAACACTTATTACCCAGTGCAATCTACAAAATGCAGACTTAAGTAATGTAAATTTTGAACAAGCGAAAATTACGGACAGTAATTTACAAAATACAAACCTAAATGGAGCTACCGTGTCAGCTGTAAATATCAAAAAGGTTAATGCTACCAGCAGCAACCTTCATACAGCCGGAATTACCAATACTACCATAGAAGATTCTAATCTTCAGAATATCATGCTAAATAATACTACCATTAATAATCTAACAATTATTAACTCTGATCTGACCGGAGGAACGTTTATTAATTCATCAGTTGATAAATCTCAATTTAAGCAGTCAAAGCTTAATAAGATATTCAGTAAAGCTACAAATTTAACTAAAGTAAAATTTACTTCAAGTAATATCACTCAATCAGCTTTTACAGACTCTAATCTACAAGAAGTAACATTCGATTCTTCGCAAATAGTCAATTCACAAGTTAATAATGTTAGAGGGACTAAAATCAATCTGATTAATTCTACTGCAACCAAAACGTTAATATTAAACACAGAAGGCTTTGAACAATTTCAATCAGATACCAATATTTTATCTTTAAAAGATTTACAAAATGTCAGTAATTTATCTAATATGAATTTTCAAGAATTATCTTTGGCAAATTTGACTTTTAAACCGCAAATAAATTTTGCTAATACTATATTTAAACAAACAGACTTATCTAAAAGCAAAATGCAAAGCTGTATATTTGATTACGCTGATTTAACTGGAGCTAATTTAACTGACGCAGATTTAAGTGGTTCAAGATTTACCAGCAGCAATTTTAAATCTACTATACTATATCGTACAAAATTTGATTATGCTGATTTAACTAATTTAGATTTTAGTAATAGTTTGATCGATACTATATCTTTAGTTAATACAAAACTTGATGGTACCGTTGGGATTGTAAAACCTTAATAAGAGATAGAGATTATGAACGTTTACTTAAATCTTAAGCTGAGTAAGAATTTAGTAGATTTTCTCTGGTTTTCAAGCTTTGAGCCGGGATGACATCTAGGGACATTTAAAAATCGTGAACAACGCACAATTAATCCCAACCAAATTCACTAAACTTAATTCCCTGTAGGCTATGTTCTATAGCAACCTTAACATAAGGTATCATATTATCTGGTAGATCATTTATGTTAAAAAATTTCAATTCTTTACATTTTGTAGGTTCTAAGTTTTGAATTTTATTTTGCCATTTTGTAACTTTCATAAAGTAATCTATTACTTCCTGATTTGGTGTTTTGCGGTGCATGAC
The DNA here is from genome assembly GCF_963422225.1 of Candidatus Trichorickettsia mobilis. Lineage (NCBI taxonomy): Bacteria > Pseudomonadati > Pseudomonadota > Alphaproteobacteria > Rickettsiales > Rickettsiaceae > Candidatus Trichorickettsia > Candidatus Trichorickettsia mobilis. Next base: position 829,944 of record NZ_OY728607.1, on the reverse strand, counting down.
ATAGGTAATTTCAAGATCAGCACGTTTTATGTCAATGCCTGCTTCTTCTTTAGCTTCTCTTATCATTGCTGTAGTTACTGATTCATTGCCGTCAACGTGGCCTGATATCACACTATACATACCATCACCAAATCCGGTGTTTTGTCTTAAATATAATAGCAAATTATCATTATTGATTACTAAAAGATGCACAGATACAATGCTTTAAACCTTTCTATTGGTTTCATTTTATATATATCCTGAAATATAATACCAATTGCAATAATTAACGCGGTGGCCTAAAATGGATTTTTAACGGATAAAAGGTACTCAAATAGCTAAGTTAATATTGCCGCTAGGTTTTCATGATCATGATTTTATAAAAATGATGAAACATGAGCCGCATGGTCGGAATCGCATACGTTTATTGGCGATGTATCACCTTCAATTAGGCAAATCTTTTAAAGCCATATCTGCAATAGTGAAGTTGCACTGGAAAACCGTGCAATCATGGCTCAGAAGATTTAGAAATCATGGTTTTGAAGGTTTATTTGAATCACAAAGAAGCGGCGCTCCTAGGAAGATTAACACTCTACAAGAATCTGCTCTTTTTGATAAAATCAATATGCTCAGTGAAAGTGAAACTGGCGGGTATATAACCGCAAAGGAGCTACATAACATGTTGCTTGAGGAATATGGCGCTAAATGCGCTTTAAAAACAGTCTACAATACTATGCATCGCCTTGGTTTTAGCTGGATTACTTCTCGTTCAATGCATCCAAAGTCAAATCAAGAGACTCAAAATACATATAAAAAAACTTCCCAGACATGTTAACAGAATTATTACCAAAAAATATCGATAGATGTAACGTTGATATATGGTCTCAGGATGAAACTCGAGTTGGGCAACAAGGTAGCTTAACTCGTATATGGGCTAAACGCGGCACTAGACCCCGTAAAGTTCGGCAACAGCAATTCATTTCAACATACATTTACGGAGCTGCTTGCCATGATACGGGAGAATCTTTTGCATTAATTTTACCATATGCCAACACACGGGCAATGAATAAATTCTTAGAAGACCTTTCTCTCACTACTCAAAGCAACCGACATATAGCTTTACTAATGGATAATGCAGGTTGGCACACAGCCAAAAAACTAACTGTTCCAAGCAATATCACTTTGATACCGCTTCCGCCTTATGCACCAGAACTTAATGCAATGGAACAAGTTTGGGAGTGGATCAAAAATCATTTCTTGTCTAACCAATGTTACGGTGCATATGAAGATATTGTCACTATGGCTTGTTACGCTTGGAATCAACTTGCTCAGAATGTAGATTTAGTAAAATCAATTATGTATAGAGACTGGATAAATACACCGTGTTAATTATTGCAATCGGTATAAATTATCTAGTCGCTATAACATCGAATCCACCTAAAATAAGGGTGTTCAATGAACTGTGTCAATTAAATAAAGTAAGGCTAGTATGAGCTAAGACCACGTTAGTGGTCAAAGCAATCCAGTCAATTTATTGACACGCCGAGTTTTTTCTGGATTGCTTTGCCGTCGGTTCAGCTCAGACGATTTGACACAGTTCATTGAACACTCTCTCTAAATTCACTAATATATGGATGACCTGTGTTACTTTTGTAATGACAGTGAATTGCCTGATCTTGCCCTTGCACACATATATTATATGTATGTTTACGCAGGCTCAGCATAAAACCCATCTGTAATAATTAAACTGTTCTTGGTTATACCCTAAAAGATAACTGAATTCTTGTTTGCTTCCTTAATTTTTTTAATTTTTTTGTGGTTTTTAGGTTGTTTTGATGTTGATATGTATCGCATCTGAAAAACCTACAGCATTGCTAGTATTATAGGTTTGATTTATTATGATACTTTCAATTACTATAGCGTTAATTATAAAATAGTTGAGGGAGACAGAGATGGCGGGACAATTAACATCAGATCCATTGTTTGTAGGATTAACCAGGCCTACAATGATATTTGGCGTCAGTATCCAATTTGCGATGTTGAATATGATGATTTCGGTTGGAGCATTTATTCAAACTTCGGGTATAGGTATTATTTTTATTGCTGGTGCAGTTCACTTGGTAGGGTATTTATTGTGTTTTAAAGAACCAAGGTTTATGGAGCTTTATTTAAATAAAGGTAGTAAGTGTAACCAATGTCCTAATAAATCTTTTTATGGTGCAAATTCATATAGTATTTGATATTGAGATATTGGTCTTGAGAATAGTTTGAGCTCTTTGGTATGGGAAAATATCATCTATATCAACTCAAGCATAGTTCATAGAATGTATAAGCCACCTGAAATCAGCATTTTTTGTTAAATGGTATTTTTTAGTGATTAAATTATTTAAAACTACTGCCGCAAAAGAATCTAAGGCGCGTCGAGAAAAACCAGTGTCACACTTTATTCCTTATAAGTGTCATTGGGATAGTAATACTATTTTGACCAAGAAAAATGAATTGCTTCAGGTGATAAAGATTAGTGGTTTTTCATTCGAAACTGCTGATGATGATGATTTAGATATCCGAAAAAGTATGAGAAATTCATTACTAAAGACAATGGCGTCAGGTAATATTATTCTATATTTTCATACGGTCAGAAGACGAAAACCAGTGGTTAGTAAGATGCATTACAGCATTGATCCAACCATAAAAGTACCTAATGATTTTATTGCATATCTGTCTAATGAATGGAGAAAGAAACATTCTGGTGCCGCTTCATTTTTTAACGAATTATATATTAGTATTTTATATAAGCCAGATACAGCCGGTGCTGCTATAGTAGAACATTTGTTAAAGAAATTACAACAGAGTTCCAATAAATCAGCTTGGGAAAGTGATATGCGGGAGATGAAAGAAAGTCTCCAAGAAATGAGTACGAGAGTTTTAAATACATTTAGAGATTATGATGCAAAATTACTAGGAATTGAAAAATCTAGTAGCGGCTATAATTGTGAAATTTTAGGCTTTTTAGGGACTATAGTAAATTGTGGCCAATCAATGCCCATGATCGTTCCACGAGGACAAATTGACCAATATATACCAACTCATAGGTTGTTTTTTGGATCTCGTTCAATTGAGGCTCGTGGAGCAAGTGGACGAAAATACGCTGGTATAGTAAGTATATTGGAATATGGCCCTAGTACCTCAGCTGGGATGTTTGACGGTTTTTTACAAATGCCTTTTGAATTTATCATGACCCAGAGTTTTGTGTTTTCTAACAGAACTGTAGCCATTAGTGCGATGACATTACAACAAAATCGAATGATTCAGGCTCAAGATAAGGCGGTGTCGCAAATTGCTGAGATCTCGCAAGCGCTTGATATGGCGATGAGTGGAGATATTGGTTTTGGTGAACATCATTTTTCTGTTCTATGTATAGACGAGAATTTGAAAGCTTTAGAAAATGCATTATCCATGGCCTCGGTAGAATTATCTAACTGTGGCCTGCAACCAGTACGTGAAAAAGTAAATGTCGAGCCTAGCTATTGGGGGCAGTTGCCAGGCAATATAGATTATATAATTAGAAAATCTACTATCAATACACTTAATATGTCGGGGTTTGCTTCGATGCATAATTATCCGATTGGTAAAATTTCTGGTAATCATTGGGGAGAGCATGTAACTATTCTGGATACTACTTCTGGCACTCCTTTCTATTTTAATTTTCATGTGAGGGATGTTGGTCATACTTTAATTATTGGCCCTACCGGGGCTGGTAAAACTGTGTTAATGAATTTTTTATGTGCTCAGGCACAGAAATTTAAGCCACGCATGTTCTTTTTTGATAAAGATCGTGGCGGTGAAATTTTTATTCGTGCACTTGGTGGTATTTATACCGTCATTGATCCTGGTAAGCAATGTAATTTTAATCCGTTGCAATTACCGGATAATGGAGAAAATAGGTCGTTTATATTAGACTGGTTTAAGATATTAGTAACCACTAATGGAGAAACTATTTCTGCTGAAGATATTAAATTATTAACCCAAGCGTTAGATGGCAATTATCGATTAAACAAAAAAGATCGAAGATTACGCAATATAGTTCCTTTTTTGGGTATCGATGGACCAGGTACTTTGGCCGGTAGAATCGCTATGTGGCACAGCAAGGGATCGCATGCAAAAATATTTGATAATGAGGAAGATAATATTGATTTGGCTAAAGCTAGAGTGTTTGGTTTTGAAATGGCTGAATTATTGAAAGATACTATTAGTCTATCACCAGTATTATTGTATGTGTTTCACCGTATTAATATTTCTCTGGATGGTTTTCCAACAATGATAGTGCTTGATGAGGCATGGGCGTTAATTGATAACCCGGTGTTTGCTCCAAAAATCAAGGATTGGTTAAAAGTTCTAAGAAAATTAAATACTTTTGTTATTTTTGCTACACAGAGTGTGGAAGATGCTGCGAAAAGTAGAATAAGTGATACTTTAATACAACAAACGGCAACACAAATATTTTTACCTAATCTTAAAGCAACGGATGTGTATCGTAGTGCTTTTATGTTAAGTCAGAGAGAATATATTTTGATTAAGACTACCGATCCTGCATCTCGGTATTTTTTAATAAAACAAGGAATAAGTGCTGTAGTGGCTAAGGTTAATTTAAGTGGTATGACTAATATAGTTAATGTACTATCAGGTAGGGCAGAAACAGTATTATTACTTGATCGGATTCGAGCAGAGTATGGGGAAAACCCAGAAAAATGGTTGCCGATATTTTATGAAGAAGTAAAAGCAATATAATATGAGTTTGTTCAACAAACTGTGTTAATTAAGTAAGTAAAGCACGTCTGAGCTGAGCGAATCTCTGGTTCGCGTGGCAATTTAATTAAGCGCTGCCAGCTTTTTTCCTGGATTGTTTTGCTTAATAAAGCGATGGTTTGTGACACAGTCTATTGAACTCTCACTATTATACCTTGATGGAGATGAGGAATTTTATGGATAAAGATCAAGTAAAAACTTGTTCACTATAGCTTCTCCAGTTGAATTATGGTACATCAAATATGCTGCGTCTCAGCTGTGCGCAACAAAGTAATCTACCTCACTCTGAGATTAACGTACCATAGTCCAACTGGCTTTGCTATATAGCTCCTGAGAAGCAATTGACAACAGAATTGCTTTGGGTTTATTACGCGTTTACGCTTGTTGTATTTACGTAAAGGAAACAAATGTTTTACAATATAGCTTCAAGACACCAAATTTTGTGCGGCTCATTTGTGCTCAAGGTAAATCTGCATGCGCAAGCCCGGCCTGAAATTCAGCGTCAAAACCTTAGTGATCTTTGCTGTGCAAACAGTGTGACACAATTGTTTGCGAGAGTAGACATAGATAAGAAGTCTAGTCTTGCTATAAAATTCACCATACGAAGCTCTTTATTAAGGTGTCATGACAATACGTGATATAATCCTTCTGCATAAACTGATTTTGTCATTACATAAGTGTTCTTGGCTATATATGCTAGGGCGGCCAAGTCAATTTTTCCTAAAAATCTTTCATTTATTTATGGGTCATGCAAGAGATCTAATGCAACTTGTATATTCCAGCTTATCTAAAATTGTGTCAGCGTTGTTGATAATTGCTGTAGTAAATTTGAGTAATGTACAAAAAGCAGACGCAAAAGATATTATGGATTCAATTATTGATGTTCTTACAGGTCTTACCTGTGAGACTCAAGGAGTTGGAGATTTGCTGCGTTCAGAATTCTCACATACTTGTATTCCGGCTTCATTTTTTTCTTTTATGGTGGCTAATATTTTGTCACCTGGTCTTTATGCTAATTCAGTGCTGCGTTTAAAAATGAATGAAACAGATCTTAGTGATACTGGTATACCATTTCTTAAAAACGCTTGTGAGCGTCCAAATCGAATAGACCCAAGGCTTGCAAGAGATTCAACCAATCCAAGCAAACCTGATGATCCAAAGACCAAGCTAAAATTAAGTTTTGCGGTATGTAGCAATACTAAATTAGCTGTAGTTCGTGTGAAAGCGGTAGCGAAATCTGCAATTGCCATTGCTGCGTCAATGTTTACTGGTAAAAGTCCATGGGAGGATATCAAAAAATCATGGGATTTTCCAAAATTATCTTACCACGAAGATTTTAGTAATACAGAGGAAGATGCTTCAGGTGACATGATTGATATTGGGATAGTGCCTTGGTTTCCATGGAAGGTGATAAGAGAGAATGATAAATTATGTGTTGCAACTAAGGCATTTAGTGGTTGGATACCAGTAGGTTGTAAATATATAAAAGAACCATATCCTCAATCAATTTATGCAAGCTTTATGGATTTAAACCAATCTGGCTCTTTGTATACTGCTGAAGATGATATGGCGTTAATGAAATGTAGTAATACTGGCGGTTGTTACCAAAGAGCGTATAATAATTCTAAAACTGCCGTAATTATCTCTGGTCCATTAATCGAATGTATTCGAGAGATGGCTACTCGTTTGCTAGCAAGTAGTGACGTTTGTACTTTTGATGATATTAAGTCGGTAGTGAATTCATCTAAGCGGGAAACTAGTTCATTTTTTAAGTTTCAACGAAACATGCATAAAACTGTTACTGCTTTTTTAACCATATATGTGATTTTCTTTGGATTTAAAATTTTATTGACAGGAAATGTGCCGCCAAAAGCCGAATTTGTCAATTTTGTCGTAAAGGTTATTTTTGTTACATATTTTTCAGTAGGAATCAATATTCAGCCTTATAGTGCTTCAGACTATGGCAGGTTGGATGGAATGATTCAGTGGGCATTCCCGTTTTTACTTGGTGGGATGAATCAAATGGCGAGTTGGATCATGAATGCTTCTCCTTCTGAATTATGTAAGTTTGATATGAGTTATGCAAAAGGTCTTGAGCATCTTGCTTTGTGGGACGCTTTAGATTGTAGAGTAAGTCATTATCTAGGACTAGATTTTATCCAAACTATGATAGTAGAGAATCAAGCTCGTACTCATGATTTTAAAAATTTTGATTTCTTTAGCTTTTCGGTACCACCATATTATTATTTACTAATTCCAGCGGTAATAACTGGGAATATGACTTTAGTATCTCTTGCTTTAATGTACCCATTATTAGTGATTTCAGTTGGTGCTTATATGGTTAATGCCACTGTGATTTGTATGATTTCAATAGTAATCCTTGGAGTGTTGGCGCCATTATTTGTACCGATGTTGTTATTTCAATATACTAGAGGTTATTTTGATGGCTGGGTAAAGCTAATGATATCATTTATGTTGCAACCTATGGTAGTAACAACTTTTATGGTTACGATGTTTTCAGTCTATGATTTTGGCTTTTATGGAAGTTGTAGGTATGATTCAAAGGATTTAAAAAGTAATGATCGACAAACAAGGATATTTTACGTTAGCAACAATTGGGCTAGTTATGATGGTGGTGAGGATGGCGATGAAGCTAAGGGATGTAAAAACAGCTTAGGGTTTATGCTAAATAATCCCATAGCTGCTATGTACGATTTTGGTAAATCTTCAGTTGAAGAAATGGTAAAACCCCAAAGTGGCACTGATGATTATATGGCAAAATTTCAGTTCTTAAGTGCAATTACTTTTTCACCAGCAATGTTTTTTATTTCGCCTAAGGTGCTATTTGAAAAGATCAAAGATTTAGTGTTGGCATTAATTACGGCTTGTTTTACTTTGTACTTGATGTACCACTTTAGCGCGCAATTGTCGGAATTTGCTGCGGATATGACTGAAGGAGTTTCTCTCAGTGCGGTTACCATAAAACCGCAAGCGATATTTAAAGCAGGAATGGCGGCTATTGGTGCGGTTGGTGGGGCAATGAAAGGTGGTGCTGGCGGTGCTGGGAGAGGTGGCGCTGGTGGTGGTGCTGGCGATAAGATTGGTGGTAATGTTGGCGGTGGTAGCGGCGGTGGTGGCGATAAGATTGGTGGAAATATTGGCGGTGGTGGTGGTGGTGGCAGCGGTGGCGGAGATAAGATTGGTGGTAATGTTGGCGGCGGTGGTGGAAGCGCAAATGAAAATGTTGGTGGTGAAACTGAAAGTGGTTCTGGAGGAAATACTGGTACTGGATCTCAAAATGCTAATAGATCATCAGAAACTGAGGTACAACAACAAAATATTTCAGTTGCCGATACTGGGCCAATGAGGAAGCTAGAGACAGCTGAGGTTAGAGAAAATCTAGAGAAATTCTTTAGCGATCGTAATATTGACTCTGATAAGCTTACTGGCTTTTCTAAATCAGAGTTTTCAAGATATGTGGCTTTTTCCAGTGAAGAGAAAAAATTTGCTAAGGTGAAGTCAGTATATGAAGCAGCACTCAGAAATACTATGAATAATGATAAGATGAATGGACACCAGGAAGCTTATGCTAAAAATATCGAATCAATGTTTTCTGGAACACAAAAGGCAGAAATCGCTAAAATCAATGCTAGTGTCTTAAGTGAATTAAAGCCGGAACAAAAACTGGGTGGTGGCGGGGGCGTGGTAAAACCACAAACTACACAAGATGTTAAATCTACCATGAGTCCTACTCAAAATAGCGCCCAGGATCTAAATAGTAATGTTAATAAAGGTGGTGGTGCTATGGAATTATTTGGTTCTGTACAAAGAACTGAAGGGAGTATCGATGAAAAATTAAAGCAATTCGGTAATTTAAATAGTAGTAATAACGTCGACGGCGTTGATAAGAAAAGTTCATCAGTGCCTGAAAAAGATAGTAGTACACAAGCACCAACCAAAGATGATGAGTCATTATCAAAAACTGTAGAAAGAAAAGATACTATTGTAGAAAATAATGCGCCAGAATCTCAGGAAAATCAAGATAAAGAGAAAGAGGATTTAAATCAGTCGAAAGAATCAAACGTAAATCAGGGTGAAGGTGGTGATAAAACATAAGGTTACTTATTCGATGCCATCCCTGCGATACATTGTCATTCCGGCGCTCACTATCTTTGCGTCCACTGTCACTCGAACGCACAATATTATTCCGGAGATCCCGAAACAAGTTCGGGATGACAGTGGGTGTTCAGATGACATCGTGTATTCGGATAACAGTGGATGCGAGGGTGACATTCTACGTGAGTTTGTTACTAAGCCTTTTTGTTGGTTGTTACATATAAAATTTTTGCTGGTGATCATATTGCTGATGCTGTCTTGCGAGGTTTTTGCTAATTTTGGTGATTCATGTACGACAATTCCCGCATCTAATCTTGATAATGATCTGCGTGCTAATACTGCATATGGGCACTTAATTGGTAATATTGATATGACTGCATATGTAGAAGATGCATGTGATGTTAATAATTCTGATTTTACATTTTGTTTAAAGAATGCTACTGGTGCGACACCAATTTGCAATCCCATTACCATGAAAGTCGGTGATTCTAGAACGCTTGGTAGTATGAATACTAATTCAGAATTGGGTGGAAGTCCTGTGTTAAAAGACATGGTATTAACCGTTCGACAACTAGAGACAATAATATGTTTAACTATGCCTACCTCGCGTGGTAGCTTACCTATAGCTTGTAAACAAACAAAACTTCCACCACCACCACCTGCTCCAGAGGATAATACTTGTAAAACTATAGGGCAATCATGTTATGGCGCTTCCAAGAGTCAATCATTAGACCTCTTTCGAAACTCATTTACCAAGCTCCCAATTATATAAACCAGCAATTAAATTGAACCTAAGACCAAATCTTTTGCGTCTATTTCGATGCAATTATTTTAAAACGCTTTAACATAATTTATCACCGATAACATTTTCATTTAATACTCTGTCACTTGCTAAACTTCTATTATTTTTCTTATCTTCTTTAGTTAAAGCATTCTTTTTACTCTTTTTCTTTGGTAGCTCAGAATTTGTATGAATCTTCTGTAAGCCTTGATAACCAGTATCAGTAATCACTTTAACCTCAGGCAGTATATGGGTTCTTGATTCTTTAAATAATTTAAAATCATGACGCTTACCATTGGAAAAAGAAGTGCATATGACTCGTTTGCTTTTCTTATCTACTACTATTTGAGTCTTTAACGTATGTCTTTTCTTTTTACCTGAGTAATAGTATTTCTGTTTTTTTGGGGTCGCTCTATAGGGCTTTCTGTAGCATCTATTAAAACTAATTCATACTCCATACCGCTTTTAACTAGAGCCTTCTTACCTGGAAGAGCAAAATCCGGATGTTTTATTAGAGTGTCTTCAACAAAACGAATTGTTTTAAATGCACTGCTTTCGCTAACTCCATAATTCTTAGCTATATGAAAATAGGTACGGTATTCCCTTAAATATTCAAGTGTCATTAATAGGCTGTCTTCCATACTAAGACTAGCTCTTCTGCCACCTTGGTACCTCCTATTTATTTGTTTCTCTGTCTTTAAAATCCCTACCATCTTTTCAAATGTACTATTTCTTACCCCTGTTAATCTTCTAAAATGCTCTTCCGATAAAATGCTTAAATTTTTATATCTCATATAGTTCTAAATTAAGTAAATTCGACTTTATAACATATTTAGTCCAGTTTCGAAAGAGGTCTATTATTTAATTTTTCTGGGGTGGCAGTAAGTTGTTTAAAAGAAACGCTAGATAAGGTGTTTTTTCAATATAACACTTGTAAACCTGGAACTAAAGTAACTTTAACTTCGCTTAGTCCATTTGCAACTTTTCAAGAGGCTTTAAAAACATCTATTCGTGCAGCTTTGATTATATATGTAATATTTTATGGTTTTAAAGTAGTGCTAAATCATGAATATGCCAATTTAGACAAAGTAGCAATGTTTATATTGAAGTTTCTATTTATCAGTTATTTTGCAGTAGGACTTGGTCCAGCCTTTTTTAAAGAAGGTAAATTAACTACTAAAAACGGGATGGTAGAATTCGCTTTACCATTTTTAACCAGTGCTACTTCTGATTTTGCTTATATAGTTTTTAGCAGTGGTGGTTCAAAAGGTTTATGTGAATTTGATCAATCAAAGTATGAAAAAGGCTATAAGTATTTTGCATTATGGGATGCTATAGACTGTCGAATAGGTTATTATCTTGGGATGCAGCTATTATATAATATGTCTACAGTTTTAGATTCTTTATCAGGTTCTAATTCATCGTCAGGTGACTCTGGAAATGCAATACAGTTAGGGTCTTCTGGTAAAGATGGAACAAAAGCTTTAAAAACAGTTGGTGGTTTGACGTTTTTCGCAGTAATGTTTGGTTTCTTTATGGCTGGTAACATTATTATTGTCATTTGTGGCTTGGTGTTTGTCATCATATTTACTTCTATCATGTTACAATTCATTACTAGTTATCTAGTATGTTTAATTACGTTATATGTTATGGCTTATATTTCGCCTATATTTATTACCATGGCCTTATTTGAACGGACCAAGAGTTATTTTGATTCATGGTTGAAAGTAACGTTGTCTTGTGCGTTACAGCCAGCAGTATTGGCGGGGTTTGTAGCGTTACTACTTACGATGTATGATTCGGCGATATATAAAAATTGTCAATTTAAACGTCATGATTATACAGTAAGTGGTGTTAATTTTAGTACTTTTGAGTTAAGAGAACCAGCAGGTAATCCTACTGAATGCAGAGATAGTGCCGGATATAAGTTACTCAAACATTATATTGGTCAGGGATGGGAAAAGTATAATGTTATATTATTTCCAATTTATTCAATTAGAGATATTTTTGGATTACTAGTGAATATGGTTTATGTATTTGTATTTACCTATATTTTTTACCATTTCTCAAAATCGTTTAGTCAGTTTGCTGCTGATATTACCGGTGGACCGATTATGGATTCAGTAACTGCAAGCCCACAGAAAGTAGTGGATACAGCAATTAAGGCTGCTAATTTTATTAAAAACGCGGTAAAAGCTTCACAGGGAGACCCACAAGCTGCTAAAGAATTAGCTGAATCAGCGAAAAAAGACGATAAAAAAGAAGGTAGCGGTAGCGGTGAAGGTGGTGGCGAAGGTGGCGGTGGCGGTGCTGAAGAAGCGTCGGATAAGATTGGTGGCGGTAGCGGTGGCGGTGGCGGCGGTGGGGCTTAAAAGTAGAAGTTAAATATGAATCAAGGTTTATTAAAAGTTTTAGCTGGTGCCGCAATTATTGCCTTAATTGTATGTTTAATTATGGCAATTCTTGCAACTATAGGTGGTGTTAAAATTACCGATGGTTGTTTCCAAAGATATTCTATGGATGGTCAAAAAAAAGTTAGCGCAGATAGTATTACTAATACCATAACTTTGCGGGCGGATAGTAACTACACTTCAACTAGTGGCACTGATTCTGATGGTAAAGCAATAATCACTAAGGATCCGCTACATTATGGCGAATGGTTAAATAGTAATTTGACGGTCTCATCTGGACAAATTATCAAGTTAAGAGTCAAAGGAGAAGTTTCTCTTTGCAAAGCATATTTACCAAAGAATAATTTAGGTTCCTCTAGCAATTTAGATAAAAATAATCAAAAGATAGCAATCCCACGAGTTGAAGATGAAGAAGCAACACCATTAATTTTTAGCGCAACACTTGGTGAATGGCGGAACATCACTGAAATGTATAGAAATGATCGTATACGAGTGACTTTAGGTAACAATGGAGACACTACTGCATATAATATTTTTACAAAACAGCTTGAACCACCAGTAAATTGTTTTGATGGTAATACCACATACAGTCCTATATGTGGTAGATATTCGCCTTATAATGGGGTGAAATATCCGGTGAAATGTTCTTTTCAGTGTGATTTACGAAAAGATTGTGATTGTGATTCGCTTATTTGGGGCAGGAATAATTGGGAGAGGGATACTTTTTGTGATGAATATAAGGCTTCTGGTGCATGTTTTAATCATGGAGAGATAGGCGAGAGAATGAACTGGGTTAAGGCAACGGTATATCCAGCAATGGAAACAGAAACTGGTCCTTATGCTTATATGTCTGATGCGAGTGGTTTTATAACTGGTAAGGATATAGAAAGTTCTGCTATTTCAACCAATATGACATGTGCCGGTCCTAGTGGTAGCTGGAGTATGGAAGAATCAAAGTATAAATTGCCATCAGGTCAAGTAATTAAAAGAAGTAGTGTACATCCACCAGAAGAAGTAAAATATATATGTGATCGATTCCCGCAAAATTTTCCTTCAGAGTATCAAAATCCTTCAAGCAGCATAACTCAGCCGCCGAAATCTAAGTTTTGGTGTTCAGCAAGTGACGCTTGTGGAATTTTATACAGGTTTGATGGTAATGAAAGCCCAACTAGCGCTAGCACTGAAGGTAGTAACTACAAAGTAGCAAATATTAGACCTCTTTCGAAACTCATTTACCAAGCTCCCAATTATATAAACCAGCAATTAAATTGAACCTAAGACCAAATCTTTTGCGTCTATTTCGATATTTATCAGCAATTATTTTAAAACGCTTTAACATACCGATAACATTTTCATTTAATACTCTGTCACTTGCTAAACTTCTATTATTTTTCTTATCTTCTTTAGTTAAAGCATTCTTTTTACTCTTTTTCTTTGGTAGCTCAGAATTTGTATGAATCTTCTGTAAGCCTTGATAACCAGTATCAGTAATCACTTTAACCTCAGGCAGTATATGGGTTCTTGATTCTTTAAATAATTTAAAATCATGACGCTTACCATTGGAAAAAGAAGTGCATATGACTCGTTTGCTTTTCTTATCTACTACTATTTGAGTCTTTAACGTATGTCTTTTCTTTTTACCTGAGTAATAGTATTTCTGTTTTTTTGGGGTCGCTCTATAGGGCTTTCTGTAGCATCTATTAAAACTAATTCATACTCCATACCGCTTTTAACTAGAGCCTTCTTACCTGGAAGAGCAAAATCCGGATGTTTTATTAGAGTGTCTTCAACAAAACGAATTGTTTTAAATGCACTGCTTTCGCTAACTCCATAATTCTTAGCTATATGAAAATAGGTACGGTATTCCCTTAAATATTCAAGTGTCATTAATAGGCTGTCTTCCATACTAAGACTAGCTCTTCTGCCACCTTGGTACCTCCTATTTATTTGTTTCTCTGTCTTTAAAATCCCTACCATCTTTTCAAATGTACTATTTCTTACCCCTGTTAATCTTCTAAAATGCTCTTCCGATAAAATGCTTAAATTTTTATATCTCATATAGTTCTAAATTAAGTAAATTCGACTTTATAACATATTTAGTCCAGTTTCGAAAGAGGTCTATTATTAATCAGGAAACTCGTACTATCTATGATAATGTTTATGTGGAAGGAGATAAAGCTTATTTGCAATATCGTCTATATGATCGCAGTAAAAAGCTTCCTAATGACACTGGTGGTTATATCTTCTCTATCAAACACACTAAATGCCGTAGAACTAATGGTATTGGCTTAACTGATCCAGTGGCAACTGATCGTGGTAGAGTTCAATATATTATAACAAAATATGGAGATAGTCCAAATCTTGGCCCTAAAGACAATAGTGTTAATACTAGTGGCTATAGCGCAGTTACTCAAGCTGATGGAACTATACAAATCATGAGTGGTAGTACAAATGCATTTGGGCCTGATGTAAAGATATATCCTGATGGTACTATTACTGCATATGCAGGTGGCGGTAAAACTGTCAACTATTCATGCTTTAGTAATCCCGTCAAATTATATAAAGATTATCCTACTGCAGGCCCTATAGCTTGTAGTCTCATTGGAGCAAGCTCTTCTGGTTCATCATCTAGCACTAATTATGGTGCTAATTATACTCCTGCAGGACTTGTAGTTGATGCTGATGGTAATAGACCTCTTTCGAAACTGGACTAAATATGTTATAAAGTCGAATTTACTTAATTTAGAACTATATGAGATATAAAAATTTAAGCATTTTATCGGAAGAGCATTTTAGAAGATTAACAGGGGTAAGAAATAGTACATTTGAAAAGATGGTAGGGATTTTAAAGACAGAGAAACAAATAAATAGGAGGTACCAAGGTGGCAGAAGAGCTAGTCTTAGTATGGAAGACAGCCTATTAATGACACTTGAATATTTAAGGGAATACCGTACCTATTTTCATATAGCTAAGAATTATGGAGTTAGCGAAAGCAGTGCATTTAAAACAATTCGTTTTGTTGAAGACACTCTAATAAAACATCCGGATTTTGCTCTTCCAGGTAAGAAGGCTCTAGTTAAAAGCGGTATGGAGTATGAATTAGTTTTAATAGATGCTACAGAAAGCCCTATAGAGCGACCCCAAAAAAACAGAAATACTATTACTCAGGTAAAAAGAAAAGACATACGTTAAAGACTCAAATAGTAGTAGATAAGAAAAGCAAACGAGTCATATGCACTTCTTTTTCCAATGGTAAGCGTCATGATTTTAAATTATTTAAAGAATCAAGAACCCATATACTGCCTGAGGTTAAAGTGATTACTGATACTGGTTATCAAGGCTTACAGAAGATTCATACAAATTCTGAGCTACCAAAGAAAAAGAGTAAAAAGAATGCTTTAACTAAAGAAGATAAGAAAAATAATAGAAGTTTAGCAAGTGACAGAGTATTAAATGAAAATGTTATCGGTATGTTAAAGCGTTTTAAAATAATTGCTGATAAATATCGAAATAGACGCAAAAGATTTGGTCTTAGGTTCAATTTAATTGCTGGTTTATATAATTGGGAGCTTGGTAAATGAGTTTCGAAAGAGGTCTAATGGAGAAATTAAAGTGCCAGACGGTGTTGAAGGTTATTTGTGGATGAGAGTATACAATAACAAAGCTGATTATCCAGAGAGTTTTGGTCAATATACAGTGCAATTTTTTACTTCGAAAGCTACTGGTCAGTTTACAGCGCTCATTCTGACTCCTTTGTTTGAGAAAATAGACCTCTTTCGAAACTGGACTAAATATGTTATAAAGTCGAATTTACTTAATTTAGAACTATATGAGATATAAAAATTTAAGCATTTTATCGGAAGAGCATTTTAGAAGATTAACAGGGGTAAGAAATAGTACATTTGAAAAGATGGTAGGGATTTTAAAGACAGAGAAACAAATAAATAGGAGGTACCAAGGTGGCAGAAGAGCTAGTCTTAGTATGGAAGACAGCCTATTAATGACACTTGAATATTTAAGGGAATACCGTACCTATTTTCATATAGCTAAGAATTATGGAGTTAGCGAAAGCAGTGCATTTAAAACAATTCGTTTTGTTGAAGACACTCTAATAAAACATCCGGATTTTGCTCTTCCAGGTAAGAAGGCTCTAGTTAAAAGCGGTATGGAGTATGAATTAGTTTTAATAGATGCTACAGAAAGCCCTATAGAGCGACCCCAAAAAAACAGAAATACTATTACTCAGGTAAAAAGAAAAGACATACGTTAAAGACTCAAATAGTAGTAGATAAGAAAAGCAAACGAGTCATATGCACTTCTTTTTCCAATGGTAAGCGTCATGATTTTAAATTATTTAAAGAATCAAGAACCCATATACTGCCTGAGGTTAAAGTGATTACTGATACTGGTTATCAAGGCTTACAGAAGATTCATACAAATTCTGAGCTACCAAAGAAAAAGAGTAAAAAGAATGCTTTAACTAAAGAAGATAAGAAAAATAATAGAAGTTTAGCAAGTGACAGAGTATTAAATGAAAATGTTATCGGTATGTTAAAGCGTTTTAAAATAATTGCTGATAAATATCGAAATAGACGCAAAAGATTTGGTCTTAGGTTCAATTTAATTGCTGGTTTATATAATTGGGAGCTTGGTAAATGAGTTTCGAAAGAGGTCTAATGAAAGATATGATCAAATCTGCGTCAATACAGGTCTTTAAAAACATGACTTGTTATGATGGTGGCGCCAGTGAATATTCATCATGTATTAGTTTTTTCACTTATATTAAGGGTGTGTTAAGCTTGTATATCATGGTATACGGGATGATGTTTTTATTGGGGATGGTTCAGATTAGTCAGTTAGATTTAGTAACGCGGGTGGTTAAGATCGCTTTCGTGTCAGGGTTAATGAGTCATAAGACTTTTGATTTTTTCAATAATTATGTATTTGATTTTGTTACTGGGTTCTCTGATTCAATAATTTCAAGTATGAGTGGATTTAGTATGTTTTCCACTAGTGATAAGATAACAAATCCATTTATGTTTATGGATGCATTGATGAGTAAGATATTTTTTACCCAAACCTTTTTTGCTCAATTATTGGCTTTAATTGGCATGGGTATTAGCGGAATGTTATATTTTATCATTGTAGTTATTGCATTAGCTATTTTAATTATTACGACTTTTAGAGCGATTGCTATTTATATGATGGCGTTTTTATCGGTGGCGGTATTAATAGGTCTTGCACCGTTATTTCTTACTTTTATGTTATTTGACTTTACCAAATACCTATTTGATAATTGGGTCAGGTTTACTTTCAGATATATGGTAGAGCCGGTAGTGCTGATGGCTGGGATCATTATTCTTACTCAATTATTTACAATTTATCTGGATTTTGCTGTTGGCTATAGTGTTTGTTGGAAATGTGCTTTGCCAATAAAATTACCATTTCCTAACATTCCTGGCTTTAGTCCTGCTTTTGCGGATGTTGAATTATTTTGTATCAACTGGTTTGCGCCTTGGGGATTTGATCATCGCTCTGGGTCAATGGGCATAAATTTACAGCACATGATAGCGTTGGTTATTATTGCTTATTGTATGTATGGCTATGCAGAGTTATCAAGTAAGATGGTGGTAAAATTAACTGGTACTGCTGGACCTTCTGCAACGAGTGCTGGTAATGCAATGTCTGGCTCAATAGAAAATTGGGCGCTAAAGAAAATTGGGCGCTAAAGAAAGTTGGGTTAGACCAGGAAAGTAGAGATGGATATAAGAAAGATGCTGAGGAACGAGGAGCTAAGAGAAAGGGAGCTTTAAGTGAAAATAAAGACGCTGCTGATAAAGCTGATAGAGCAGCATCATCAGGCAAAGTTGAAACAAAAAAATAGTTATGGCAAGTAATAGTAATTTTATCAAGCAGACTATAAAAATCTTAATCCTCAGGGGTCTTGCCCTTGCGCACGTATTATACATACACGCACAAAGGCTCGGCATAAAATCCAACCGTCATTACGCAAGCATATGTGACAAGTTAAGGAAAAGAGCCTACATCAATCGTCATTGCGAGACCATTTATGGTCGAAGCAATCCAGTTATAGTTATTCGTTTTCTGGATTGCTTCAGGCAAAGCCTTCGCAATGACGATTTGTATCGTCTCTTTTTCCTTAACTTGATGTGTATGCATTACATAAGTATCCTAGGCTATTTAAATTCATTGCGTCTGAATCTTAGTGAAGTTAGCTCTATCCTCAGGTCTAATATAAGATCGCTAATTTTATTTATCACTTGTTTATTATTACCAATGAAGGTTTTTGCAGTTCCTGGTTGGTTAGCCCTTAGTTTAATTGGATTAGCAAGTAACTTCTCAAGTTGTTTAGAAGTTCCTGAAGTTAGTAATTTTCATTATGGCTCTAAAATTCTTAACTTGTCAGAGTCTGGAAAATGGGTGCCTACTGGTAGCCAAGTTGAAAACGGTAAAATGATAAAGTTTGATTGGAGTACTAAGGGGGTAGAGACACGTCCGCGGAAATATAAAGTTATGTATCGCATAGATCCTAGATTTATTGAGCCGCAAGTATTTATTCAAACCTTCGATTATCAATCAGGTCAGTATATTTCTGATTTTCATCAGTTTAAAAATGGACAATTAGACAAATACCAAAAGAAGCCAGAGATGTTGTTTCAACAAAGGACAACTGATTACAGCGATTATTTTAATTTTAACGGTAGATCAAGAATTCCTGTATATGCTGGCGATGTAGTGAATATAACTCTTATTGATAAAGGAGGGTATTTTTCTAATTCTGATAAATTCACTAGTGATTTTGATGATCCAGGAGAGTATTTATCAATAGTATATACACAGGACTTCCGCAAGACTAATGAAATTAGATAAGAATCGAGATATTATGGGAGTATAATGTAATTTAGATTGTGAGTATAAGATGACTACAAGAATAGATTATTGTCAGTATTTATTATCGAGCCAGACAAATTATACTATTACAAATTTTGCTGATCATGTAGAAGGTTTAAGCGACGACAGGGTCAGAAGATATCTAGCGAATGCTAAATTATCACCAAGATTAATATGGGAACACGGTAAAGAAGAGATTATCTTCAGCGCTAACGGCAAGTTGCTATTTGACGATAGCGTATTAGATAAAAGTTACTCGAATAATATAGATGAAGTCAGGTATCAATATAGCGGCAATGCCAAGGAAGTAATAAAAGGCATAGGTATTGTGACCTGTGTTTATGTTAATCCTGAAGAGAATAAGTTTTGGATAATAGATTATAGGATATTCAATCCCGATAAAGACGGTTTAACTAAAATAGATCACGTTAAAGAAATGCTGCGTAATGCTCATTATAGCAAAAAGGTTGCATTTAACACAGTACTTATGGATAGTTGGTATGCGACAACCTCGATTCTACTTCAAATAGAAACTATCGGTAAATATTACTATTGTCCTATCAAAAGTAATCGTTTAGTAGACGATAGCAACGGTAATAAGGCTTACTGTAGAGTTGATTCTTTGGATTGGAGTACTGATGATATTAGCAACGGTAAGATTATCAAGATTCATAAATTTCCTAAAGATCATAAAGTGAAATTATTCAGAGTAACTGTTTCTACCAACAGAACTGACTATGTCGTCACAAACGACATGGCTCAAAATTCGCTTGATGCTGTACAACAAGAGTATGGCTTCAGGTGGAAGATTGAGGAATTTCATCGTGAAGTCAAGCAAGTCACCGGTATTGAAAAGTGCCAATGTAGAATAGGAAGAATACAGAGAAATCATATAGCTTGCGCTATCATGGTCTGGAATTGTTTGAAAAAAGCTGCAAATGCTGCTTCTAGCACCGTATATCAGCTAAAGAGCGGGTTATTAAGGAACTATTTAATCCAGGAATTAAAGAGCCCTGTCGTGCGATTTGCGTAAGTCCTGATACAGTTAGTGCTGGTATGGATAATAAGATTATTTATGCTCCAGCAGGAATATGGTGTAAATTTTTAGGTACTGGCAATAGTTCAGTGATATGTAATAATGGAACCTATAAGAATAGTGGTAATATATATAATGTATTGATGGGTAGGCCGTATGAACCACCGTTAAGTAATCTTCAAGATTCTTGTGCTTTAGGAACAGATTTTAATAATATGCAATCTCTATGTTTTTATGATAAAGGGCGGGGAATGGGTATTAAGATTGGTGGGCAGGTAGTGAAAAAAGAGCAAGATATTTTTGTGCATTCCAGCTTCAATAATAAAGATTTTATCTATTATAGTTCTAAAAACTCCAGTGATTTAACATTTACCTCATGGCCAATTTCCGATATGTTTACCAAGGCACAGCAATTAATGAGTAGTTGGAACACGTACTCGCAAGAATCAAATTTAAAATCTGCTCTCATTAATCAATCAGTAGCAGACCTATCAGCAAGATTTTTATATTTTGGTCGATATACCATGCAGATTGAGATAGGCAATGGTGATCAGAGTGTAAGTTTTGAAGAACAAGCGGCTATAAAAGTTGAATATGGTATTTCTTCTTCTTTATCTGCTCCAAGTAGTGGCTCAGGAGTTAGCCAGACCACTAGAGCTGATGCTGGGCAAGCCGGTTATTTATGGTTACGAGTTATTAATCCTAATTCTCAAGTACAAGGTGCAATTAATGTCAATTTTGCCAATTATACTGGAACAAAATGGTTCTCAGATATTGTATATAAAAAAGTTATCACTCCTTTACGCAAAGAATTTAATAAATTAACCAAGCAATTTTATAGCAAATTGGTTACTAATGCCACCTTGCAACGTATTGCTAGGTTAATGCTTATTTTATATATACTTTTATACGGCTTATTCTTTTTGGCTGGAGCTACTAAAATTACAGTTACAGATATTGTAATGAGGGTAATTAAAATTAGTATCATAGTTATATTATTTGGTGAAAATAGTTGGAACTTTTTTAATGATAATCTATTTAACATGTTCGTATATGGTAGCGATTATCTGATGGCCAATGTTGTGGATATATCAAGTTCAGCTGGAAATATTTTTGGATTTATTGATCCAATCTTTGATAAATATACAGATGGTAGAATTTGGGGATTATTATTAATCCAATTATTACAAATTCATAATGGTCTAACGTTTTTTGCCATTATGACTATTTACTCAATTTTATTATATTTTAGGGCTGTGCTTGAGGTGATAATTAATTATTGTCTGGCATTTGTAGGGTTAGCAGTAATGATTTCATTAGCGCCATTTTTTATTACTTTTGTGTTGTTTGAGCAAACTAAAAGCTTATTCAATAATTGGATGTCTACTTTATTTAGTTATATGATCCAACCGACAATATTATTAATATTTTTCCTGCTTATAGATCAGATTATATCAACTCAGTTAGCTAGTGCAGTTACAAAAGCTTGTTGGGGTTGGTTGATTCCGATTGAAATTGGTCTTGATCTTAATCATTTAGGGATCCCATTAAGTTTTTCATTTAAGCTACCATTCCTAGAAGGTATTCCATTTTATATTACTAATATAGCAACGCCTGGTAATATAAACGATGTGATTGGTGGTAGTGGTTCATTTATGAAATTAGTAACATCTTCATTATTATTTTATTCATATTGTTTAATGTCATATGGGTTAGTTGAATATGTTACAATCGTGGTCTCGCAGCTTACTAATGTAATGCCGGCACGGCAGGAAGGAAATGTGCAGGCAGCAGCTAATCCTACTGATTCGATCATTGGTGATATGAAGAAAGCTGTAAGCCCGGTTACCAATACTGTTAAGAGAGCAGCTTCAGTATTCAAAGATAAAGTAATTGATCAAAATTATGGTGCGCGAGATGATAAGCCCAAAAATCATTCTGGTAAACTGCAATCAAGAGATGGAGATAGTTCAGTAAAAGGCGGTGATAAAGGCGGTGGTAAAGGTGAAAATTAATCAAATCTTTTCTATTTTATTTTGTATATTGTGCTTATCTGCTTGCACAGGAGATCGTTGCATTGATTCAGATGATTTTGGTTTTCAAAAATTTACTGTTTCTTCCAGATATAAACCAGAAGAATTAAATTCACAGGTTCAAGGTAATCAGGTAGCGCCGTGGGTTAATAGTGGTTATCGAGTAAATGGTCGTCCTTTAACTATGATTGTTAAAACATGGAAATATGGAGAAGATAAGAATCGTGCTTCAGAATTATCTGCTTGGGGTCCATGGTATGGCATGGACACTAACTTTAATACTTTATCAAAATTTTGTGAAAGATTGCAGGAATGTACTTTTAATGGGAAAATGTGCACCAGCACTAAGGATGCTAGAATTGGCAATGCACCTTGTTTATTTAAAAATGGAGTAGGGCTCTATGCTTTGCTTGCTAAGAGAGGCACTGATCCTAACGCCTCTTTTTCTGATCAACGTTCTCCAGAAGGTATTACTTTTCATCTAGGAGAACCTACTTCTGGCTATAGTCTTTATGATGTGAGTCAGACTGGTAAAACTAGAAAAGCTGGTGGCATTGTCTATAAATATCAAGGATCAGGGAATCAAAAACAGGAATATGCGGATAGTCAGTTATTTTTTAAGATTTTGGATAAATTTTATGATGATAATAATGGGCAATATAGGGTAGTAATAAAATCTGGTATAAGTGATAATAGGCCTGATCCTATTCAATTTTTAACCTTATTAGTAAAAAATAATTTATTTGGTACTAGTGGTACTAGTTATGGATTAGATCGTAAGAGCTATTCAGATATTAGTAAGTCTCTCAAGCAAAGTGATCCTACGCTTAATGTATATAGCGATAATGGTAATAAAAAAGAATATGGACTAATTAGAAACATCTATCTAAATATCATTAAGAATCCTGGATATCGTATGGCTGTAGCAGCCATGTTATCTTTATATATTATGTTTACGGCTTTATCATTTTTAGCCGGTAATATCAATATTACTCATACAGAGCTAATAGTTAGGGTAGTGAAATTTAGTATTGTTTCAGCATTGTTAAGTGCAGAATATAGTTGGTCATTTTTTAACAAT
Organism: Candidatus Trichorickettsia mobilis; assembly: GCF_963422225.1. Lineage (NCBI taxonomy): Bacteria > Pseudomonadati > Pseudomonadota > Alphaproteobacteria > Rickettsiales > Rickettsiaceae > Candidatus Trichorickettsia > Candidatus Trichorickettsia mobilis. The sequence continues at coordinate 806,788 of NZ_OY728607.1, read as the reverse complement.
TATTTATTCGTTTATTTTGTTGGTGGGGTAGAGCAAATATTACAGATTATTCAAGAAGCTGGGGCGAGCGGACCAGGATCATCAAGTTTGATAGGGTTGATGACCGCTCCTCAGACTATGGCTAAATTATGGTCTTTACTTTTTATTGATTGGCGTGGTTTTATTTACATCATATTATTCTTAATAGCATTATATTTTGTGATTATGATGATGTTTGAGGCTGCGGTAATTTATCTAACAGCATTAATAGCTATTGGGATGATTATTACCATGGGGCCTATTTTTATATGCTTCCTGTTATTTCAGGTTACTCGTTCATTATTTGAAAATTGGCTAAAACAACTAATATCATATGCGTTGCAACCAATAATTTTATTTACCGGTCTTGCGTTTATTTCAATGATAATTAGAGCAGAATTATATTCTTCTTTGGGGTTTAGAGTATGTAAGTATGATTTCCCAAATTTGGGACCTATAGGAGATTTATTTGGTAGTTTCACTGAAAGTTTGGATCTTAGCATGGGAATTCGATATTTTATTGGTGGTTTCCAGAGCCAGGCGAATGGCCTGATCCTCGTCCTGATCAAGTGCTAATTCCAGTGCCTCAGGATTATGAAAAGGATGATGGTACATTTTGTGAAGCTTATGCTTGCGTTGAAAAGAGGTATGTAGATTTACCATTCCTTGATCCCACTAAGGATGAGGATAGAATTAATAATTTTTTCCAAGGGAATTTTATCCAATTTGATGGGTTGTTGCTCATTTTTGTGGCGGTGTATTTATTACAGAAATTTAATGGTCTTAGTTTATCAGTAGCAAAATTCTTGTCTAATACTTCCGGAAATTTAACGAATGTGCAGAGTGTTGGCCATGAGAGCGCTAAAGGAGTAGGCGAAATGGTCAAATCTACTGGTAAATTTGTTGGTGATAAGGTTGAAGGGGCTTTAAGGAAGATACCTGCGGTAAATAAAGCTTTTGATAAGGTTTCTGAGGCAGCAAAAGCAGTAAAAGGATTGCCAGATAGAGTTTCTAATGCGGCTGCAGATTTGTATGAAGAGAAGCAAAAAGCTAGATTGGCAAACAAAGCTCTTGATCCAAAATCTGCTAGTGCTTCAGTACTCGCTGAAGTAAAAAGAACTACTGGTATGGAGCAGAAGGATGCAAAAGCAGAAGCGCCTCAGGAGTATAAAGATGCTTTAAAAGCACAATTAGCTAAAGCTAACCCTAAACTTAATGAGCAAGAACTACAGCAAAAAGCAGGAAAGTTAGCGACTAAGAATTTTAAGGATCTTAATAATGAATTTGCAGCAGAGAAATTTCCAGGCAAGAAATATAGTGAGTTAAAGCCTGACGAGAAAAAGGAAATAGATAGTATGTTAAAAACAAAGCAGGAAGACGGTCAGTCATTAAGAGAGTTGTCTGCTAATGCTAAGGCGACCGAAGATTTCAAAAAAGCTTATGTTAATGCACATCAGGAAATGTCAAAGCGTGGAGTGGGTCTTATTGGTAAGCGATTTTCTGCATTGCGTAGTATGCAAGAACTTAATAATCGTATGGAAGAGCGTGAAAAATTAAAAGATGCCAAGCGTCGCAGTATTGGAGAAAAATTATTTTCAGGATATGAAGGATTAAAGAGAGATGCTATGGCTGCGGTTGTAGGTAAAGATAGAGTTGGAGAAGTAGGGGCGGTATGGCATGATTTTGATTTAAATGATCCTAGACTTAGAACTTATAATGAATCTTTGCGAGATCAGCAACGAGACACGGAATATAAAGAACTTAAAATGCAGCTTGATAAGGCAACAATAAGTGCGGGAGATGATGTTCTGCGCCCAGAATATTTAGCAAAACTTGAGGCTTCTGGTAATACCGAGTTGTTAAATCATTATCAGGAGTTATCCAGGAAAAAACTTGAATATGATGTTCGTAATAAATTAGCAGAAGGCGAAGACCCAGTATTAATGGGTGAGAAGTTTATGCGTGAAAAAGCTACAGACGCTCAATCACAGAAGATGATTGACAGGGCTCATGAAATTCGCCAAGAATTAATAGATAATGATCGGTATATACGTAAAGAAGATTATTATGAGGCCATGAATGAGAAAGCTGTAGAGAATATTCAGGAAAAATATGATTTGTTAAAAGATCATTATAAACGAGATGATATTAAACTAGAAGAATTACCAATATTATTAGAAAAATATTATAATCAAGATATTACTGTAGACGTACATAAAGCTAAAAAAGAAATAGAAGATTTAACAAAATCTGTTGATAATTTTAGCTATAGCAATCAAATTCTTGAAAAGATTGAAGAACGTAAGACTCAAATCGCAGAAGAAATTGCCAAGCATGTAGATGAAATTAACCAGCAACGTAAAGAAAGCAATATGCCTGAATATCCACCTAAGGATAAGAAAAATACAGACGAAATGCCTACGACTAGAAAACTTAGGAGTATAGATGACTGGCGTAAAAAATAAAATTTACTATGGTTCATTGAACACTCTCAATTTGACAACAAAATTACCAACCAGAATAGGTTATGCAAGAGGTCTATTATCTCCTTCGCCTATTCAATTTATATCCTAGGGTATGATCGTGTTAGCTAATAGTTTAACAAATTCTCAATCCTTAAAAGAATTCTCAGTAAATGAGATTTCAAATATTATTAAGGAATTGCTAGAACTTAATCTGGGAGTAGTTAGAATTAGAGGAGAAATTTCTGGGCTAAAAATTGCTAGTTCCGGACATGCTTATTTTAATTTAAAAGATCATTTAGCTGTTCTTGGCTGTACTTGTTGGCGTCCAACTTTAGCAAGACTCAAAGTTCCGCTTGCAGATGGTATGGAAGTTATTGCTACAGGAAAAGTTACTGCATATGCTGGACAATCACGTTATCAATTATCTATAGAAAAAATTGACGCTGCTGGAGATGGCTTATGGATGCAGATTTTAACGCAACGTCAGGAAAAGTTGGCAAAAGAAGGATTGTTCGCTGCAGAAAATAAAAAGCCTTTGCCTTTCATGCCTAAGAAAATAGCGGTTGTTACTTCAATTACTGGTGTGGTTATTAGAGATATTATTCATCGTATTGTCAATCGTTTTCCGACGAGTATTATTATTTGGCCGGTTACTGTACAGGGAGAAAATTCGGCAGCTGAAATTGCGTCAGCGATCTCTGGATTCAATAATCTGGATGATGAGCATAAACCAGATTTAATTATCGTTGCTAGAGGTGGCGGCTCAATTGAAGATTTATGGTCATTTAATGAGGAAATAGTAGTAAGAAGTACAGCTGCGTCCAAGATCCCTATCATTTCTGCGGTAGGTCATGAAACTGATTACACTCTTATAGATTTCGCTGCTGACAAGAGAGCTCCTACTCCAACTGCTGCAGCAGAATTTGCTGTGCCTGTAGCTGCTGACTTACATTATACTTTAAAGGTGCACTATAATAGGCTGTTAAATAGTGTAATTCAGTTGTTAAAATATCAGCAACAAGTTATTGGAAGTTATGTTAAGGTACTGCGTTATCCTACATATTATATAGAAACTGGTGCGCAAAAAATTGATGAGCTGGGCTTAAGACTGGTAGAGTCCATGCCAAATTTATTGCAATTCAAGTCCAGTATCATCACTCAGTTAACTATAGATCGGTTAAACCCCGGGCATTATATTGATTATTGTTCACTACGGCTAAATAATTTACATGATAATCTGACGAGATCGTTTAATAAAATTTTTGATAATTATAATTATAAATTGCATTTAAATTCCCAATTACTGTCAAGTTTAGATTATAATAATACGTTAAGGCGTGGTTTTGCTATAATTAAAACTGATGGTGGTAAAATAGTGTCTTCGCGACAAGAAGCTATTCTTGATGATAAATTTAGTGTTAAATTTCATGACGGAGAGCTCTTGGTGCAAAAACTGCATTAATTGTGCCGAGAACAACAAAAGTATAACTATTTTATTTACGATAGAGTGATTTTGTTTGTTTTGCGTCCGCAATTTCAATAATCTGATTGTTTAGCTACTCTGAATAAGCTTTTGAGATAACTAGCATCTTTAAATAATGTAATTTAGCAAATTTCTATTTAATCATAAACTATGATCAATATTAGACAATTCTTGAAATTTGTGTTCCTTAAACTTCTTGCAGGAGTGGTTTATAAGAAAGTGCTATTGTTTAATAAGTACATTAAAATTGTAGCACTGTTCCTCGTCATGTTACCGCATTTTACTGCTATTGCTAGTGCAGAGTACTCTGTTGCTGCAAAGCCTCCTATTACTCTCCAGGACATTAGCTTGGATAAATGTATAGATGCTTCTGACAAACAAATGTTAACCAATGGTTGGTATTTATGGGAGCCATATCAGTTTAATCGAATTACTTCTGGTGGTTATACACTAACAGGTATGGATATAGAGCTTGGTAAAGCCATATCAGAGCGGGTGGGTGTTGAGATCAAGTATGATCCTATTACTTGGAGCAGGCATCAAAGAGAGCTCAAAGAAGGTAAAAGAGATATGGCTGCTGGTGCAACCTATACTGAGGAAAGATCACAATTCGTATATTTTTCTATTCCTTATAGATTCGAAGAAAATTCTTTGTTTGTATTAAAGAATACAGAAAAGAAATTGGTTTTTTATAATATTTCAGAGTATTTAGCGCAGATAAGACTGCAAAATTTTCGTTTGGGAGTAACTAAAAGTTTTATTTATGCTGATGCAAAGATTAATGAATTTATAGCAGATAACGCAAATAGTGACATATTATTTCAATATGAAAATGATACAGAGGCATTACGAGCATTGTTACGTGGTGAAATTGATGGGTTTATGGCTGATCGGGTTGTTGGTGCAGCTATAGTTTTAAACCGTGGTGCTGGAGATAAAGTACGTGAGCTTCAGTTAAATATTAAAACACCAATTCATTTCATGTTTAGTAAACAAACTGTACCACTAGAATTAGTCGATCATTTTAATCAAGAAATTCAAAAATTTGTTATCAGTCCTGAATATAAAAATATAGTAAAAAATTATGTATATCCGGTATTATTACTGCAGACTATCGATTCGCAGTGGTTTTATATGGTAGGTATGATTGGTACCATAGCTTTTGCAATTTCAGGGATTGCGATAGCTGCTAAAGAAAATTTAACTTTATTTGGTACTTTTTTGCTGGCTATGCTGCCATCAGTAGGCGGTGGAATTATGCGTGATGTTATAGTAAATCGAGAAACAGTTGGTATTATCCTGACGCCATCATATATGTATTATATATTGATTATTGTGGTTATTGGTTTTGCTACGGTAAGATTACTTAATTATTATAATAATAATTCTGCTGCCGATAATTTTATACAAAAATTCTGGACTAATTTACTAATAGTATGTGACGCTATGGGGCAAGCTGCAATGATAGTAATTGGAGTCTCGGTAGTAATTATGATGAGGATAGAACCGGTTGAGTTATGGGGACCATTTTTTGCTTTCTTGACTTCAAATGGTGGTGGAATTTTAAGAGATTTATTAAGACAAGATAGGATTATTTCTTGTATCTCTGGAGGGTTTAATGCTGAAGTGGCGATATTATGGGGGTTAGTGTTTAGTATATTTCTAGATATGAATGCACATAATCCAAATCCTGATACTATCAGATATATGGTTATTCTTATTGCCAGTGGTGCCTTTATCACCAAACTTGCAATACATTATTTGAATATACCTAATGTTAGATTTCATACTGAAAGCTGATAGCCTAAAGTAAATGAGTAAAATCATAAATATCATTTCAATAGGGAAATTATCAGAAAATTATCAACATATTGCTGATGATTATCAGAAAATGATTAAATGGCAAATAAACTCAGCAGAAATTACCTATTCACAAAAATTACCGGCAACACAAATTAAGCAATTTGAAGCAAAATTAATTACTCAGCGTTATCGCCATAAATCATCCAGAATAATTTTGGATAGTAATGGCAAAAGCCTTTCGAGTTATGATTTTGCTGGTTTAATAGATAGCCAGATAATGCAAGGTATAGATTTTATTATCGGAGGAGCTTTTGGTCTTGATGCTTCAATATTAGAGACGATAGATAATAAAATTAGTTTATCAACTATGACTTTTCCTCACCAATTGGCAAAAATTATTTTGCTTGAACAAATTTATCGAGCTCAAACAATTTTAACTAATCATCCTTATCATAAATAACCACATTAAAATTTCAGCATGCAACAACATAAGAAGATATAGCTATCATCACCTAACTGACCGACGCTATAGGTGTAAATTATTAAATATAGTAGTTGCCACTCTGCGATTAATACCTGGCACTTGTGATAATTGATCAATAGTTGCTTCACAGATAGTTTGATATGAACCAAAATAATTAAGTAGAGCTCTTTTTCTTATCTGGCCAATATTAGGGATATCATCTAATTTAGATATTCTAATAGCATTTGAACGTTTGGCTCGATGCGCAATAATTGCAAAATTATGAGCCTCATCACGTAATATTTGAAGATATTTCATTAATGATGTCTGATTATCTAAAGTAAATGCTTCTTGATTTGGTAGGTGAAACTGTTCATGTCCGGCATTTCTAATCAAACCTTTAGACATACAAACGAAGGGTATAGATAAGTTGAATTCGTGCATGATCTTTTGGACAACTGATAAATGCCCTTTACCACCGTCGATAATGATTAAGCTTGGTGTTTTCGTGGGATCTTTACGTAGACTGGTTAATCTACGTGTCATGACTTCTCTTAGCATTTGGTAGTCATCACCTATTTTGGCATCACCAGCTTTGGCATCCCCAGAGTTCTGTTGTAAAATATTAAATAATCTATATTCTTTTTTATCAAAACCATTAGGAGTTGCCACTATCATGGCGCCAACCGCAAATTCACCCATAATATGACTATTGTCATAAACTTCAATACGATCAGGAACAATTTTTAACCCAAATAGTTGCCTGATTTCTGCAAAGATTGTCTGATGTTTGATAGATTTTTGAATATTTTGTTCTAGCGCCAGCTGTGCATTAGTATAGGCATTTAAGACTAAATCACGTTTAATACCGCCTTTAGGGATTATAATAGCTGATTTAGTTTGGTGTAACTTGTTAATACTTTCTACAAGTAATTTTGATTGTGGAATAGCGTCACTCAAGATTATTGCTTTTGGTGGAGAATGAGTATGGTAAAATTGACTGAGGAAAGCTGTTAGTACTTCAACTTTATTACTAGACCTCTTTTGAAACTCTACTTCTGCGGATGATTTGCACGAAGACGCGGTACTCGAATCCGAAACAAACCTAAAGTGCGCTGCGGATCTGCGTTCCGTGTCTCCTTCAAATCCTCTCTCTTCGCTGAGTTTCGAATGAGGTCTATTATACTCAGGAATATATGGAAAATACGATTTACTACCGCAGTTTTGGCCGCCTCGGTACAAAAACACTGCAATACAATAATGACCATGAATCTCTGCAATAGCAATTACATCAGCATCCTCACTAATGCTTGCTCCTGATTTAAGTTGGATATAACTTAGTGCTTTGATCCTATCTCTGATTTCTGCTGCTGCTTCAAAATCCAGATTGGTGCTTAATATTTCCATATTTTGTGCCAATCGTTGTTGTAAATATTGAGTTTTGCCACATAAAAAATCTTGAACCTGGAGTACTAAATCAGCATAATCCGGTGCCGAAATTTTATTGACACAAGGAGCATAGCAACGTTTAATTTGGTATTGCAGGCATGGACGTTTTCTATTAGCATAGAAATTATCTGTGCATGATCTTAGTTTAAAAATCTTTTGTAATTCTGAGAGTGTTATATCAATTTGACTGGAAGAAATGAAAGGTCCGAAAAATTTACCATTGGTTAAATCTTGTCCACGATATTTTATTAATTGTGGATAATCATGATCTAAGCGTAATTTTATGTAGGGAAATGACTTGTCATCTTTTAGTAAAATATTGAATTTGGGCTTCCATTTTTTAATTAATTGAGCTTCAAGTAATAGAGCTTCAACTTCCGAGCCTGTAATTGTGTATTCAATATCACTTATTAAGGCAATCATGATCGTTATTTTAGTAGTTAGATCCTGTTTAGTATAATATGCTAGGCGTTTTCTAAGATTTTTGGCCTTACCAATATATAAAATCTGCTGGTTGCAATCGAGCATTCTATATATACCAGGTAAAGTTGGTATAGAATCTAGTAAGGATTTGATTAAATTGTGACCTGTGATACTGGCATTATTGTTCATAAAAGGAGAGAGTTTTTTAACTTACAACGGCTCGCTGTTACTTTTGTTTGAGTTACTATTATCTCGATCAAGTGACGGTAATGGTGGTATCGGATCATAGCCACCATTACATAATGGTTGGCATCTGATAATTCGATATAGTACTAAATACATACCTTTGTAACAACCATGTACCATGATTGCATCTTTTGCGTATTCAGAACAGGAAGGATAAAAACGACAATTCTTACCTAACCATGGAGAAATAAAGAACTGATAAAATTTGATAAGATAAATTAGCGTTAGTTTCATGAGTGTAGTGTTCACGGGTTTTTAAGATTGAACGCAAGTCAAAGGTTTACAAAGCTACAACCACCGTCTGAGCTGAGGAGTGGAACGACGAAGCAATCCAGAAAATGGCTAATTTCAACTGGATTGCTTCGTCGTTCCACTCCTCGCAATGACGATTTTTTAATCCGTGAACGCTCACACATAAATTGTGTGGAATAGCTAAAACTCGTTTCGGGATCTCCTCAGGACTTCATAAGATCTCGAAACGAGTTCGGGATGACATTATAGCGTGTTCGGGAATGACTCGAGTACATTTAAAAAACCGTAAATCGACTATGTTTGTAATAAATAGGTCTCTTGTATAAAATTTATTGTAATCTTTCAATATTATTAAGATACCAATTATTATTCATAGCAATAAGGCTCTTACTAAAAGTCCATTCTTCATATAAATTCGCGATATTATCGGTCACTTCAGTACCGTTAAATACTACCTTAATGAAAACATTATTACCAAACATATAAATTTCTGAAATTTTAGCTTCTAGATTAGTAGTTTCCTGAATTTTGCCATAACTGGATACTATATCAGCAAATAGTGACAAATATCTCTTGTCAACAAGCTCTTCCAACATTGCTGTATTATTGTTGACACCAGCTTCTATGATCATTTTAAACGCAGATTTTGCATTACGTAGAAAATTACCGGGGTTAAAAGATGGCATACGATCACGTAATTCAGTCAATCCCTGAATTATCGCTTGTTCATTATCCATTATAATCAGTTCAGGAAGATTGCTAATAGTATCTTGTACTTTCTTTTTTAGAAAATTGGGCTTCATTATGTTTCCCGCGACATTCGTGGTATTTGCGGTATTAGTAACATCTTTTAGCGAAGCATTTTCGCCAAAATAAGAATTACGTTTAGCCGGATCGTCATCAGATGTAGTGCCAAGCGTAGAAATTAATTTGTTTATGATTAAAAAAGCTATACCGGCAAAAAACAGTAATTCGAGTAATTGAACTGACATTTTATATATCACCATATTAACATGTTTATTGTATTGCAAAATTTCAAAACTTGCAAAGATATTTATGCATTAAGTATTAGTGGCTAACATAATTCATGATATAAACACACTTCGAATAAAAATATAACTTAAATGATTCAAAGTTACTTAAAAAAAATTTTTAAACCTAAAGTTCACAAGTCACATAATCTAATAGATTTGGCTTATAATTACGAAGGATTCACAGATCGAGCAGTTGGTGTTGAGGCCTATCATAAAAATGTCATAGTTTACCGTTGTGTTAATTTAATTGCTCAGTCAGCAGGGCATGTACCTTTGGTAGTCAATAAAGGTCATCACAGCACAAGAGCTGGTAAAGATCATCCGGTTTATCGACTGCTACATCGACCAAACCCTGAAAAAGCCGGGGCAGATTTTTTTAGTGAGGTCATTGCCAGTAAGTTATTATATGGTAATGCTTATATTTTATCGGCAGCACTTAATGATTCGCCGCCATATGAAATATATTTGTTACCTGCTGCTGCTATTGAAGTTGTTACGAACCAGAATGTGGCGGTTAGTTATAGATATAACACCAGTACTCATACAAAAACCTATATTATTGATCAAATAAGTCGAAGAAGTAAAATATTACATTTAAAGAATTATCATCCTACCAATAAATATTACGGTCTATCATGCTTATCGGCAGCAAGTGCGCATGTAGAATTACATCAGCATGCTACCACCTGGAATAATTCATTATTGAAAAATGGTGCCAGGCCTAGTGGCGCTTTGATCATGAAAGATGGATCAGGATATCTAACTGATGAACAGTTTGCTCGTTTGCAGGAACAACTATATGAAAAATTTACTAATAGTCGTAATGCAGGCAAACCTTTGTTATTGGAAGGAGGGCTTGATTGGCGGGAAATTAGTATTAGTCCGAAAGATATGGATTTTATTGAATTAAAAAATTCAGCTGCCAGAGAAATCGCCTTGGCTTTTGGTGTTCCTCCGCAATTGCTCGGCATCAGTGGTGATAATACTTATAGTAATATGCAAGAAGCACGTTTGGCGTTATGGGAAGAAACTTTAATTCCACTGTTGGATAAATTGTCTGATGCTTTAGGTCATTGGTTTTCACATTGGTATCAGGATGAAATCATTATTGATTTTGATCGAGATAGTATTTCGGCATTAACCGAGAAACGTGAAAATTTATGGGCAAAAATTGCTAGTGCAGATTTTATGACGATTAATGAAAAAAGAAGTTTTTTTGGGTTGGAGGCTATTGCAGGTGGCGATCAGTTGTTGGCACGAGAATCCTCGCAATGACGATATATAGCGCATTTCAGCACTTTCAAATTCATGGGGATATATCAGCTCATGAGGTTAGGCTAGGAGAATTCGTAATAACTACAACAGTAAAAATATTAGACATCATGCTTCAACCAACAATCTCGAAACTATATAGTTTTATTGCAAAACTAGTGTTAATGCTTGAAGATGAATTAGATGAGTTGCGTCTGAATAAGTCTAAGAGTGCACTAACTGTAAAAAAGAATATTACTGATACTTTGAATAAATTAGTTACTTTGATTATTCAGTTAAACAAGGTCAGCAAAGAAGAATCGCTAAATGTCAAAACCATAATGCCGGCAGCAGATCAGGAAATTATTGAGTATTTCCTGAGCAAATATTCTAAAAAAGATTAATTGTGCAATATCCAGAGAGCTTGTTACAAGCGATATTACGTCAGGATTTTTGTAGTTTTATTAATAAGGTTTTTAATAGCGTTAATCCAGGTACAGAATATAAATCAAACTGGCATATTGAGTTGATTGCAGAGTATTTGGAAGCAGTGCATCATCGGCAGATTAAAAGATTAATTATTAATCTGCCACCGAGAGGTTTGAAATCATTATGTATCAGTGTTGCTTGGCCGGCTTGGGTGCTCGGTCATGATCCCTCAAAACGAATTATGGCGGCTAGCTATTCTCAAATATTAAGTATCAAGCATTCCATGGATTGTCGGTTGGTAATGGCTTCTGATTGGTATAAACAAATTTTTCCGCAAACTATCTTAAGTAAGAAGCATAATCAGAAAAGTAAATTTCTGACTGATGCTAATGGCTTTAGATTTGCTACTTCGGTTGGTTGCTCTGCGACCGGTGAGGGTGGTGATTTTTTAATTATCGATGATCCTCATAACCCATTGCAGGTTAATTCACCAAAATTACGTCATCGAGTAATCGAATGGTTTGAACAAACTTTTATCACCAGACTTAATGACAAAAATAATGGCGCAATTATCTTGGTAATGCAAAGATTGCATAGCGAAGATTTATCTGGGCATTTATTGAGTAATAGTGATCATTGGGAACATTTAAAAATTCCGGTTAAGGCCAGCGAGAATATTAAATTTTATATTAATAATAAAGAATATGAATTTTTAGCAGGAGAAGTATTACACCAGGAACGAGATCAAACAGAACATTTATTGAAGCTTGAGCAGGAAATTGGCTTACAGGCTTTTGCAGCACAATATTTGCAAGAACCGATTCCGCAGAAATACTCATTACTGGCACTAGAGGACATTAATTTTTATGAGACCATGCCTGATCGTTTTGACTATTTTATTCAAAGCTGGGATACGGCAATCAAGGTTTCCGAAAATGCAGATTATAGTGTTTGTACAGTCTATGGGGTGATTGAGAATATATATTATTTAGTATCAATGTTGCGAGCTAAATTAACATATCCAGATTTAAAAAAAAATATTGAGCAATTAGCAGGAAAATATCAGCCAAAATTTATCCTGATTGAAGATAGAGCTAGTGGTCAGCAAATCATTCAAGATTTTAAATTTAATGGTTTTAAGAACATTATCGCCATTAAACCAAAACTGGATAAAGTTACTAGATTTGCTTCAGTGGTGCCTATGTTTCAGGCCAGTAAAATATTAATCCCTAAAAAATCAAGATTTAATATTGTTTTGTTACAGGAATTATTAAATTTTCCTAACTCTAAAAATGATGATATTATTGATTCAATTAGTCAGTGCCTCAACTTTAGTAAAGAAGCGCGTTACTCAACGATGGTGAGAATACGGGATTTATGATTGTGCGTTCGTTCATCCATAAGTCATTTTAATCAGAATTGAAACCATTAACCCTATGGTAGTCATAAACATTGGCATCGTCCATTTCAATAAATCAAGCTTGATATCAGTAATTTTATTTTCTATTTTAATAATTTCAGTTCTTACTTCCATAATCTCAGCTTTTACTTCCATAATCTCAGCTTTAAGATTAGTTTTTACTTCCATGAGCTCGGCTTTAGTAACCATAGTCTGTTTTATTTCATCCAATTGATCCTTGGTTGCGCATTGACTGAAAAGGTCAGTCATAACTTCCGCTTGATTCTCTGTCCAACCGTGTGCAATTAGATTTTTTACTACTGAATGTGTATTAATTATTGTCATAATTTTTAATATTTTCGATTATGTACACCTTTAATTATTAGTTTTGCTTGATTTAATAAATTCAGTGATACTCTGTTTAATAAAGTATAACAAACTGACAAACATTACGCCAATATTAATAATAATTACTGCTTTGATTAGATCAGAACAAGCGGCAAACTTCGCAAGAAGGTCGGCGATAAAATTGTATTCCACGATATGTATACTCCTACTCAATTTAATAAAATTGGTGCCAGGAGCTACAAAACATGCCACCGGTCATGCCCCCTCTACTTTTATGTCAAAGACATTATTGTATGGTAGAGGGACTCCTGGCTTAAAGCCGTAGGAGTCCTTATATTACGGCGGAATCAAACCGCCGGTGGGGATTTAAGGTGTTTGTAGCACCTGGAAGATATAAAATAACATAATAATATCAATAGTCAAGGGATGGTAGTTATAGTATATATCATTTTTGCTGTTTATTTGGCTTGAAGTTACGCTAAATTTTTGACGTATACAAAAACCTTGATACCATAATGGGAGTATTGTATACTACCTAAGTTAGCTAAAGATTCAGATTTATGAGAATAATTTCAGTAAAAAAGCTAAAAGATTTTTGGGAAAGCGGTCATGCTGATTCTGAACAACCTTTAAAAGCCTGGTATCAAATTTTAAAACGAGGAAATTTTGAGAACACAAATGAAGTAAAGCGATTATTTTCGAGCGCTAGTTTTGTTGGTAATAATCGTGTTGTTTTTAATATTTGTGGCAATAAATATAGGTTAGTTACTTATGTAAGGTACGACATAAAAATAATGTATATAAGATTTGTGGGTACTCATGCTGAATATGATAAAATTAATGTTACAGAGGTATAGAATTATGGAAATACATACAATTAAAACTGAACAAGAATATGAAAACGCATTGCAAATAATAGATCAATTACTTGATGCTGCTGAGAATTCTGAACGAGCAGAGCAGTTAGAGATATTATCTATTTTAGTAGAAGATTATGAAAATAAACATTATAAAATGGAGCTGCCTGACCCGATTGCAGCTATTAATTTTAGATTGGAACAACTGGGATTATCACGCAAAGATTTAGAAGAAAGCATAGGATCTAGAGGGCGGATATCAGAAATTCTTAATAGAAAAAGAAATTTAACCTTGCCAATGATCAGGAAATTGCATAAATATCTAAATATTCCAGCTGATATTTTAATTCTTGATACCAAAAAGAAGACGGCTTAGTTCTATTACTTAACTATCATAAACTTTCTTATCCAACGTATTTTCCGAGCGGTCAATAAGTAAAGTTACACAAGCATCACCAGTAACGTTAATCATGGTGGTAACCATGTCCAAGATACGGTCAACGCTGGCTACGATTAATACACCATCAATTGGTATCCCTACTGATTGTAATACCATTCCTAAAAATAATAATACTCCACCAGGAATACCAGCACCACCAATAGATGCAATCGTGCACATTATAATTAAAGTGCCATAATCTGCCCACGATAGATGAATACCTAAAGCCTGACTAAAAAACACGGCGCAAATTGATTGATAGATAGCGCCACCGTCCATATTAAGAGCAGCGGATAATGGTAATAAAAACTTGCTGTTCTGGGTTGAAATGCCAAGTCGTGATTCAGCTATTTTCATTAACGGCACTAAAGTTGCTTTGGAGCTACTAGTAGAAAAAGCTAATAATTGTGGTTCCAGCATTTTACGGTAAAATGGCATTGGCGACATTTTACCCCACAATAAAATCATTACTCCAAATAAAATATATTGGATAATACAGCCAACAAAAATTGCTAGCACTAACTTAGCCATAGTAAATAATATAGTAATTCCTTCGTTACCGACAATGGCCGCGATATAACCAAAAACGCCGATAGGAGCAATCCGCATTATTGTTTCAATCATTTGAAATAATAGTTTGGAGATTTGGTGGCATATTTTTATCAGATCCTGACAGCTATCACGCTTGGTGTGTAGCGTAACGCCAACAAAGAATGAGAAGACTATAACCTGTAAAATATGACCTTCTGCTAAGCTTGCTATTACATTAGTTGGAATTATGCCTATTAATATATCGATTAGAGATTGGGTCTGTGAATGAGGTGGAGCATTATTAATTAATATACTTAGGTCAATATTGTGTCCAGGTTGTAACAGTTTAGCAGTTATTAGGCCGACGCATACCGCCATGAAAGCAGTGAGAATAAAAGTAGCTATTGCTTTGATGCTGATTCTATATAATCCACCAGAACTATCGATACTGGTAATTCCGTAAATAATAGTGAAGAATATTAATGGTATGGTAACCATTTTAATTAGGTTTAAAAAAATTATTCCTAAATATGAAAGTGATGAGACCTGTTTACCGAAGTATAGCCCAATGATAATGCCAGCGATCATGCCAATTAGCACACGTTGCCAAGCGGAGGATTGGTTGATTGACTTTAAGATATTCATTAGATTTTTTGATGTTGATGGTATACTTCGCGTAAATGAAAAGTTGGTAGACGAAGTTTTAGTTGAAGATCCGCTCGGAGCGCCAAGTCGAGGAGCGCAGCGTACTTAAGTTTGTTTCGCACCGCAGATCGCAAGGCAGACAACGCCAATTCTTCAACTAAAACGAGTATACTCAGAATGCATTTTACTTTATCTAGTAAAAAAGCTATGATGTCAACTTCTTTCTCCAGGAAATTAAAATCTATTTAAGATAATTTAATAAAATTATGAATAAACTACAACCAGTACGTGGTACTAAAGATTTATTACCAGAAAATTTTAAGATTCACCAATATATCATCAATAGTGCGCAAAAGGTAGGAGAGTTATATGGATATTCTCCTATGAGTACTCCGATTATTGAATATGCTCAAGTGTTTGATCGTACCTTAGGTCAAACTTCAGACGTAATTAGCAAAGAAATGTATAGTTTTCTTGACAAAAGTAATGAAACCATCGCGCTACGACCAGAATTTACTGCTGGAATTATGAGAAGTGTTATTCATGGGAGTTTACTGCATCACCTACCAGTAAAATTTTTCTCATATGGACCATTATTTCGGTATGATCGACCACAAGCAGGTCGCCAACGTCAATTTCATCAAGTAAATTTTGAATATATTGGTGCTAGTGGTGCATATTCTGATGCAGAAACCATAAAACTTGCATTTGATTTATTAGCGGCTCTTGAGATATCAGATCAGGTTACTTTAGAAATAAATTCTTTGGGTTGTCATGAATCAAGATTAATTTATGAAAAAAAATTGCTTGAATACTTCAATGACCATAAAAATCAGTTGTCTGCTGATAGTGTAGTGCGTCTTAGTAAAAATCCGATGCGCATTCTGGATTCTAAGGATGAAAATGACAGGTTGATCATCAATGACGCTCCAGTCATAGCTGAATATTACACTGATTTTTCAAAACAGTATTTTTCTGAAGTGTTGGCATATCTTGATTTATTACAAGTGAGTTATCGAATTAATGATCGGTTGGTGCGAGGTCTTGATTATTATAGTCATACCGCATTTGAGTATACTACCACAGCGCTTGGAGCGCAATCTACAGTTCTTGCTGGCGGGCGTTATGATGGTCTGGCAAAATTGATGCAAGGTCTTGATGTTCCAGCAATTGGTTTTGCTGCTGGAATTGAACGAATTGCTTTAATAAAAAATTACTTTATCCCAGCGATCAGGCCTGTGTTTATTTTACCGATTAGTGAAAATAATATTAATATAAGTATGATTTTAGCAGATAAATTACGCCAAAATGATGTAAATATTATGCTGGATGCTCAAGGTAAAATTAATAAAAGAATCCAACGTGCTGTATCACGAAACGCAAGATACGTTATTTTTATTGGCGACGAAGAGCAAGAACGTTCAATTTATAAGCTTAAAGACCTTGATACTACTCAAGAATCCATATTACAATTTGAGCAACTTATGGCGATATTGAAGCATAATTAATATTATTATATTGCGCGCAAGTGTTTTATGAGATTATAATACTAAAATTTTATAAGAGACCTAAATGAAAGTATTAAATATCATGCTTAGTCGTAAGCTCGGAGGTATAGAACAATCTTTTCTGGATTATAGTTTTGCCTTAAAATCACAAAACATTAATGTCATTAATATTACTAGTGTTTTTGCAAAAATAAACTCTAGTAGTGCTACTAGTATAAAGTTACCTAACTTAGGGCCTTGGGATTTTTTCTCAATGTTATATTTGATAATATTGGTGATCTTTATTAAACCTAATTTAATAATAGTTCATGGTAATAGAGCAGTGAACTTTGCTCGTAAAGTAGGGAAGCGTTGTCCAATAGTTGGTGTAGCACATAATTATAAGATAGCCGATTTATTAAAATGCAATTATATTATTGCTCTAACTGAGCATATGAGAGAATATTTGATTAAGCAGCATTTTGAAGAATCCTGTATCCAGGTGATACCAAATATGATAAACATACGTAAAGATCTGGTGGCGCGTAAATTCCATAACCCTGTAGTTATTGGAACAATGACCAGATTTGTGAAAAAAAAGGGTGTGGATATTTTACTAAAGAGTTTAGCAAAGTTACGAGATCAACATTATAACTTTAAAGCGATAATAGGTGGTGGTGGTGAAGAAGAAGGCGAATTATTGAAATTAGTCCAGGAACTTAAGTTGGAACAATATGTGTCATTTGTAGGATGGATAAATAATAAAGAAAAGTTTTTTAATGAAGTCGATATATTTTGTGTCCCGTCGTTACATGAGCCGTTTGGCATAATCATTTTGGAGGCGATGGTGAATAGTATGCCGATAGTTTCTACAAATACTGAAGGACCATCGGAAATTATACGTAATAGACATGATGGATTATTATGTACTGCTGGCTCAGTTGACGATTTAACGCTAAAACTAGCCTATTTATTAATTAACTCAATGGATGCAAAAAAATATGCCGAAAATGCGTATGCGAGGGTAAATGATAAATATACTACCGCAGTAGTGGCTCCACTTTTGGCAAATTTTATTAAAACAATAAGTAAAATATGACATTTAATGTTAGTAAGTTAGCAAATGGTTTGACAGTAGTAACCTATATGATGCCTGGGGTGCAATCTGTAGCCATTAATTTAATTGTAAAAGTTGGTGGTCGTTACGAAACTATAGAAACCTCAGGTATTTCGCATTTTCTTGAACATATGGCTTTTAAGGGAACTAGTACTCGTTCAGCGTTCGATATCGCTGAAAACTTCGATGCTATCGGGGGACATTTTAATGCTTATACTAGTCGTGAGCATACAGTCTATCATGCTAAAGTATTACATGGTGATTGTTACCAAGCGCTTGAAATACTTGCAGATATCTTGCAAAATTCATTGTTTGCTGAAGAAGATATCGTCAAAGAGCGTAAAGTAATCTTACAAGAGATTGCACAAGTGTTTGATGACCCAGATGATCTCGCTCAAGAGGTGTTTTATAATTTAGCTTACCGTAATCAACCATTAGGTAGATCAATATTGGGTGAAGAGCATATTTTAAATAGCTTTAATCATCAGTCTTTTAAAGATTATTTACGTAAACACTATAATGCAAATAATATTTATTTGTCTGTAGCTGGTCATGTTACTCATGAAAATATTATGAAGTCAGCAGAACTACTATTCTCTGGATTACATACTGGACAGGATAATAGTTATGTTAGCGCTGAATATACCAGCGGCTATCGTTTTACAACTAAGGAATTAGAGCAAACTACGGTCATTTTAGGCTTTGAAAATACGTCATATTTAAATTTACCGGCGCTATATCACTCGCAGCTTTTATCTCTGATGCTTGGTGGAGGAGTTTCTTCGAAATTATTTCAACAAATACGAGAGAATCTCGGTCTTGCTTATTCAGTGGGCACTTACATTAGTGCTTATCATGATAGTGGTTTATTTAGTATCTATGCTGCTACCAGTCATGATAAAGTAGCTTTCATGATTTCTTCTCTAGTTGAAGAAATTAAGAAAATCACATATAACATACGTTTGGAAGATTTAAATAGAGCTAAAGCGCAAATTAAAGCTAGTATCTATATGTCAGAAGAAAGTTCAAGTCGTAAATCTGAAGAAGTGGGAAAGTATTATGCAATTTTTGGTAGATATTTATCAGTGGAAGAAATAATGGAACATATTATGGCAGCTAATATTGAAGATATTAAAAATATTGCTATAAACATCTTTGCTACGAAGCCAACTTTATCTATTGTTGGCAATTGTCTATCAGAATCAATTGGTTATGAAGAATTATGTCAGGATCTGAAGCGATATATTTGTTAAATATCAAAAATTAGTGTGCCGTGTCATCGAAAATCTGCGTCTCACGCACCTAAATAATCTACAACTTGTTAAGTTCTTCAAACTCTTAAGTTGAACTTGATATAGTTCAGTTAGCTCAACTCTTCACCTTAATCTAATATTTTAGATATGAAAAACAAAATCTATCAAGGATCAAGCAAGGTATTATATCAGTCAGAAGAAGACTTTGCTTTAATTATGGCATTTACTGATGAGATTAGACTTGAAGGTGGAATTAAAATGGATATTCCTGGCAAAGGAGTGATTAATAATAACATATCATCCTTTATTATGAGTAAATTAGACATGGTAGGGATAGAAAACCATCTGATTGAAAAGATAAATATGCGAGAACAATTAGTGCAACTCGTTGATATGTTCCCGATCCAGATATCAATTGCTACAATAGCTTGTGGACGATATGTCAGTGAGTTTGGCATGGAAGAAGGGTATGTTTTTGATTATCCGGTAATTGATTTTAGAGTTAAAAATAGTGATCTAAAATATCCGATTATTAATGAACATCAAATTATTAGTTTTGGTTGGTTAACCGAACAAGAAATAAAACAAGTGAAGAATCATGCTATTAGGACATATGATTTTTTAACAGGATTGTTTGTTGGAGTTGAAATCAGGTTAGTGGAATGTCAGTTAGAGTTTGGTCGTGTATTTAATGGAGAGAAATTTGTAACAATGATTGCTGATGAAATTAGCCCAGATAACTGTCGTTTATGGGATATACATAGTAATGAAAAATTTGGATTTGAAACTCTTGTCGCTGGAGACTCAAATGCCATAAAGTCTTATCATACAATAGCACAGCGCCTTAATCTTCAGTTTAGAGAATGAATTCTGATTTTATTAGTTTTACAGAAACCTACGCGTCAAGTTAAGGAAAAGGTGAGCGTTCACGGTTTTTAAAATTGAAGTCATATACGACTTATAAAGCTGGCGACCAAAGGTCATTGCGAAGAGCTTTAGCTCTGAAGCAATCCAGTTCTTTGCACTAGATCTTCTGGATTGCCTCGTCGTGGTGTTTTGCGCAAACTTCCCGTAATGATGACATGAGAACGTCATAGGTGAGCGTTCACGGATTAAAAAATCGTCATTGCGAGGAGTGAAACGACGAAGCAATCCAGTTGAAATCAATGTTTTTTAGCTATTTTCTGGATTGCTTCGTCGTTTCACTCCTCAGCTCAGACGGTGGTTGTAGCTTTGTAAGCCTTGTACTAACGTTCAATCTTAAAAACCCGTGGACACTTACTGTTATAGTAACATTCAATTTTAAAAACCGCGAACGCTCCCATTTTGAGAGCGTGTTTTTTCTTTTATATTAGACCTCTTTCGAAACTCATTTACCAAGATCCCAATTATATAAACCAGCAATTAAATTGAACCTAAGACCAAATCTTTTGCGTCTATTTCGATATTTATCAGCAATTATTTTAAAACGCTTTAACATACCTATAACATTTTCATTTAATACTCTGTCACTTGCTAAACTTCTATTATTTTTCTTATCTTCTTTGGTTAAAGCATTCTTTTTACTCTTTTTCTTTGGTAGCTCAGAATTTGTATGAATCTTCTGTAAGCCTTGATAACCAGTATCAGTAATCACTTTAACCTCAGGCAGTATATGGGTTCTTGATTCTTTAAATAATTTAAAATCATGACGCTTACCATTGGAAAAAGAAGTGCATATGACTCGTTTGCTTTTCTTATCTACTACTATTTGAGTCTTTAACGTATGTCTTTTCTTTTTACCTGAGTAATAGTATTTCTGTTTTTTTGGGGTCGCTCTATAGGGCTTTCTGTAGCATCTATTAAAACTAATTCATACTCCATACCGCTTTTAACTAGAGCCTTCTTACCTGGAAGAGCAAAATCCGGATGTTTTATTAGAGTGTCTTCAACAAAACGAATTGTTTTAAATGCACTGCTTTCGCTAACCCCATAATTCTTAGCTATATGAAAATAGGTACGGTATTCCCTTAAATATTCAAGTGTCATTAATAGGCTGTCTTCCATACTAAGACTAGCTCTTCTGCCACCTTGGTACCTCCTATTTATTTGTTTCTCTGTCTTTAAAATCCCTACCATCTTTTCGAATGTACTATTTCTTACCCCAGTTAATCTTCTAAAATGCTCTTCCGATAAAATGCTTAAATTTTTATATCTCATATAGTTCTAAATTAAGTAAATTCGACTTTATAGCATATTTAGTCCAGTTTCGAAAGAGGTCTATTGAGTTAAATTTATAGTTGTTCAGTAATGTGAGTAAATATTTTCTGAGCAATCTCTACAACTTGTTCATCAGACTTTTGTTCTATAATATTTATCAAGCCATTCAATACTATTTCTTTAATTTCATTTGATGGTTTGCTTAATCCACATAAAATATTTACTTTCATAGAGGATAAGTCTTGAGCTGCAATGTAAGGCAGTTCTTTTGTGTTTTGTACAAATTGCAGTAAATTTGTTGCTACTTCAGCAGAAACTTGCTCTTTAAATTTTCCATGCCCAAAAACCTCGGAAATGAGAATCTTAAGGCTGCTATTTTCAGCTTGATCATACATAGGATCAAGCAACATGTTACTAAGTGCTACAGAAGTCGTATTAGGTAGAGGCTGTTGCTTTGCAATAAGCGTTAAGCTTAAGACGGCTCTAGTTGAGACTCCTACATCTTCACTGAATAAATGTGGTTCAATGGCTTGTAAGACGTTTTCTGGTAGCACTTGTTTCTGAGCAGCTAATCCAAAAACAACTAGAGCTGCTTCTGTTATATCTGCTGGCACTTGTTGTGTAAGAGTATCAGCTACTGCTTGTATTGCTATTTCATCGAGTGCAAATTGTAGCTCATTTTCTAGTCTACTAGTTATTATTATTAGAGATTGTAGTTGCTCTTTAAAGAATATTTCGTTCTCTAAGGCCAACCCTTTTAATATTTTTCCCGCTACTTCTCCTACAGCGTTGTTTGGGTTGGTTTTAATACATTCTCTTAAAGTTTCAACTACTAAAGTATGTGATTCTGGTTCTCTAAGTTTTAGCGCAATAATCGCATTTTGTCTAACTGCTGGGTTGCTATTAGGATCTTTTGCGATTTTAGTTAAAGCGAATATTGTATCTGGTGATAATGTTGGTTTTCCTACTTTCTGTGCTACAAAAGCAAAAGTCATAGCGATAGGTTCGTGAAGTTCAGGATTAGCTAATGCAGTTCCTAAAGCTTCTAAGCCAGCTTTTGGTAGCACAGCTGTAGTATTTTTTGCGGCTATAACATAGGTGTAAATCGCTTCACGATTTGCAAAATGTTTACTTACAGTTTGCAATATTTCTGTAGGTAGTACCTGGCCTTTAGAAGCTGCAACTTTTAGAGTGTCTAGGGCGATATTTTCTGAATCCTCAGTTAACATTGGATCTTGAAGCACTACATTTAATGCATTAAAAGTGCTTGAAGCAATTTGGTGATCAGCATGTCTAACACCAGCACTAAGCAGCTGAAGACCAGAGCGTCTCATGAAAGCACCGACATTAAAACCTTCCTGATCTTGGTACTGCATTCCTATTGGACTATTGGTTAGCACTTCAGCATCGATGTTTAGATATTCACTAGGTAACTGCAATCTTTTTTCTATTATAGGTATATAATCAAGTGAAAAAGTTTTCTTTTGTTTAATTTCATCTATAATATTTTGGGTGTTTATAAGTCTATCCTTAAAACCTTGTATTCTTGGGTCTTCGTCTATTTGTTGCATTGCTTGAAATGCGCCACCGGTTTTCATTACAATCGGTTTAAAAACTTGCTGCTGTAAAGGTTTTTTCTGTTCTATTTTGCTAAATTTTGACTCTTCTTCATGTTGTTTTTGTATGATTTGTTGTGGAGAGTAAGTTAAGTTAACTGGTTTTTTTTCTTGAATTACTACTGATTGAGCAAATTGCTGAATTAGCACTACTTCATCAGGCATTTTCTCCGGTTGTTTTCCCTGCTGGCTTTTTGGCAGCATAGACAAAGCAGCATTTACCATTGTATTAGGTTTGTTAACTGGGGGTTGTTGGTCTTGTCCTTCACCTATTCTTTTCATATCAATCCTTATAATATTTGAATTAATTAACCTTATTTAACTATAATAGCATAATGTAATATATATAAGCAATAGATTTTTTAAATGACAATAATTATCTTATTATTAACTTTTTTGATAGGGAATTTTGAGGGTGTTCAATGAACTGTGTCAATTAAAGTAAGGCTCGTCATTGCGAGACCATGTTAGTGGTCAAAGCAATCCAGTCAATTTATTGACACGCCGAGTTTTTTCTGGATTGCTTCGCCTTCGGCTCAGCTCAGACGATTTGACACAGTTCATTGAACACTCTCGGAATTTTAGGTTTTATTAGAAAGATTGTACGGATTCTTTAATGTCACTACATAAAATGGAGAAATATCAATAGACCTCTTCGGAAACTTTACTCGGGGTAATTTTGTTGTCAAAATTTGTCTTCGCTCCGAAACAAACAAGAGTACGCTGCGGTGCTTGCCTTCGTTCTTCCTAAAAATTCCTCTCTTACATGCAGTTTCCGAAGAGATCTAATATTTTTATATATTTGCTTTTTTTTCCAAATATCGATATTTTAATTAAGTTAAAGCAGCGGTCAGTATTAGTATGTGGAAGAAAAATATGGCTAGTCGATACTTTCCTGAATTACTAATCTGATGTTAATTTATCTGGTGCTAGGTTTGATTCTGATATAGAAACGTCATAATTAGTATAAATCATTTAAATTTGGCTTAAGATGAGAAAGCTCTATCATTATCCCATATGTCCTTTATCGAGGCAGGTTAGAGTTTACTTAAAAGAGTTGGATATTACCTTTAATTTGATTAAGGAAGAATATTGGTGTCGTCGTCCTGAATTTATGAGCATTAATCCTGCTGGCGGACTGCCGGTATTAGCAGAATCTTTTGGGTTAGTGGTTGCAGGTATTTATCCTATTACTGAGTATTTATATGATAAATATCCAAATTTTGTTTTTATGGATGAGGATAGTGAAATTAAATGTGAAATTCGACGATTGCTTAACTGGTTTAATGATAAATTTTATCATGAGGTGACTAAAATTCTGATCGATGAAAAAGTGATCAGATTATTATCTCACTTAGGGGGGCCAAGAACAGAGAGATTACGAGCAATGAAGTTAAATCTCACTCATCACTTGAAGTATTTATCGAATTTATTGGAAAAGCAGGATTATGTAATAGCTGAACGTATTACTTGTGCTGATATTGCTGCTGCCTGTCATTTATCGGTAATTGATTATTTTGGTGAAATATACTGGGATCATTGGCCGGTAGTGCGTCATTGGTATGCTATTTTGAAATCTAGGCCAAGTTTTCGACCGTTGCTACAAGATCAGGTAGCTGGTTTTGTTCCGGCTGGTGGGTATGCAGACCTCGACTTCTAATTATACTCTATCACTCGGTGAAAATTGAGAATTACGTTGTCGTCATCAGAAACCTGCGGTGTTCGCGTATTAAAAGTATACGCTCCACTCCTCGGTTCTGTGACTCCTAGCACTTCTTCAATTTTGACCTTCGTCTATCTGTTCAGTAAAATTTACGAAGTATTGAAATTTACGGAGTTATATATGCCTTATTTAAAAATTCCTGGTTTTAGAAAATTGCCGCAGACTGGGGTGATTTATGTTATGCAACGAGCAACAGAAAAAGGTTGGAAAGCTGGAGATCCTTTGTGGTCCAATCTGGGGCAGGGTGCTCCTGAGGCTGGAATATTGGAAGATGCTCCCAAGAGAGTGGAAAATCTCAACATCCCTTTGCATTTGCATGAATATAGCCCAACTTCAGGTCAATTGGAATTACGACAAAAAGTTGCTGATTTGTATAACTATAGATATCGTCAGGGTAAATCGTCTCAATATACATGGGAAAATGTTAGTATATCTGGTGGTGGAAGGATTGCCTTAACGCGGATTGCTGCATCAATGGGTAGCATTAATATGGGGCATTTTATTCCAGATTATACCGCTTACGAAGAATTGCTCGGGGTATTCAAAGCCTTTGTCCCGATTCCAATTATTCAGGACGTAACCTGTGGTTATCAAGTGTCGTTAGAGCATATCAAGCAAGAAATTACTGGTCGTGGTTTGAGTGCGGTATTGTTAAGCAATCCATGCAACCCTACTGGTCAAGTTATAGCAGGTAATCAACTGCAGCAATTAGTAGAATTAGGCAGAGATTATAATTGCTCCTTAATTCTTGATGAATTTTATTCTCACTATATTTATACGGATATTAATAGTCAGTCTCCTACAATGATATCAGCAGCTAAATATGTTACGGATGTCAATACTGATCCAGTAATTATTATTGATGGACTTACAAAAAATTGGCGCTATCCAGGTTGGCGTATAAGCTGGACAGTCGCTCCTAAAGATGTAATTCAGGTAGTTACTAGTGCTGGTTCTTTTCTCGATGGTGGAGCAAATAATATGGTTCAACAACAAGCGCTTTCTTTGCTTGAGCCAGAATATGTCATCCAAGAGACTAAGGCGTTACAAAGTTGTTTTATCAAGAAACGTGATTATATGCTAAATAGATTAACCAAGATGGGTATTAAAGTAGAGAAAGAGCCGCAGGGAACATTTTATATCTGGGCTAATTTATCAGGGTTGCCGACGAAAATAGCTGATGGTTATAAGTTTTTTGAGGCTGGTCTAGAAGAAAAGGTGATTACGGTACCTGGTATATTTTTTGACGTTAATCCAGAAAAAAGGCGAACATATGCACGGTTTCATCAATATAGCCGTATTAGTTTTGGCCCCGCAATGGATGAGCTGACTCGTGGTCTTGATGCAATCGAGCGAGTAATTAAGCGGTATAAATAGTGGATAAGTTACTGACACTTCATATATGATATATAATACTTATGTGTATATGTCGTCTTATAGGCATATGTCATCCGAACACAAGGGTCCTCCGAACACTTAATCTCATCCCGAACTTGTTTCAGGATCTTATGATGTTCTGACAAGATCCCGAAACAAGTTCGGGATGACATTGTGTGTTCACGCGAGTTGCCAATTAAAATACTTTATTAAACACCAGAGAGGTCGGTTCCAGCCGTCTGAGCTGAGGCAGCGCAGCTGCCCGTGGCAATCCAGAAAATAATGATATTTAATGTAAAACTGGATTGTCACGGGAGCAAAGCTCCCTCAGCTCAGACGTAGAAACGGGAGTTTCTAGCAGTTTTAATTGGCAACTCGCGTTGTGTTCGGGGTGACCTTTGTGTTCTGGATAATAGCTATTTTAAAGTTAACGATTGATAACAGTTTTGATTCAGTTATTGAACAATTTTAATGATTCAGTAATGGTTTGTTTAACGATATATAAGAAACTGACTGATATTATACTGGTATTGACGATAATCACAGCTTTGATTGGATCAGAACAAGCAGCAAATTTAGCTAGAAAATCCGCTATTAAATTATATTCCATATATAGTAACTCCTTGGTAAAAGCACAAAAATTGGTGCCGGGAGCTGAAAACCATGCCATCAGTCATGTCCCTCTACTTTTATGCCAAAGGCACTATTATATGGTAAAGGGACTCCCAGCTTAAAGCTAAAGGAGTCCTAATAGTAGCGGCAGGATACCGCTGATGGTTGTGGTGGTTTTCAATCACCGGAAAATATATAATAACAATGGAGTAATAATAGTCAATTAAATAAAGTTTTGGGTCAATTGACTGTTGATTCGTTTGTATTTTTAGTGTACACTAAAAGTTTATTATATTTCTTGTAGTACCAATTTATCACTAATGCAGTTATTTATGCTATTTTTTAGAGTTGATTATTTGATGATTAATGGGTGTTGGCGTTGGCGCTGATAATCTGTTTTAGTTATTTGCAAATTTATCAATTTTGAATTACGGTATTAGGTCTATGTCTTACTTAAAACTTCTGTCTACTAAATATATTTTTCTTTTATTCTTTAATATCCTCATCTTCCCTAGTATCATACAAGCAGCTAATAAAAAAGTTGCGGTTATTGTTCCTCTAGAACATGAAGCAATGTCACAAATTGTGGCTGGCATCAGTGAATCTTTGCAAGGCAATGATAGTGAGCTTATTGTAAAAAATGCTCAAGGCGATGCTAATATCATGTCGGCATTAATTAGGCAACTGCAAGAGCAACAAGATATTGACATTATTATGCCTATTGGCACTACTGCCAGTCAAATGACTATAGCTCATATTAAAAATAAACCAATAATTTGTGTGGCTGCTGATTTAAAGCCATTGAATAATCCTAATGTTACCGGAGTAAATGATGAGATTCCGGTGACTGAATTTTTAATCAAATTACCGCCATTGCATAGAATAGCAGTGATTTATAGTGCTAGTGAAAAAGTAACACCGGAAATTGAGCTATTAAAAACTTTTGCGGAAGAAGAGGGTATTGATTTGCATTTGCTAATGATTCAAACATTGGCTGATTTACCATTAGCGCTAAAAAGCGCCGCTGCTGATGTTCAAGCATTTGTGATCTTAAAAGATCACTTAATAGTTAGTGGGATTAAGGGAATTGTGCAGGAAGCAAACAAACGTTTGATTCCGGTGATTGCGGCTGATGAGGGTTCGATTAAAGGTGGAGCCACCATTGCTGTAGGAGTAAGAGAGAAAGATATCGGGATAAAATCAGGCGTGATAGCAAAGGCTATTTTAGCTGGTGATAAACCAAGTAATATACCTTATCAGACTATAGATGATTTGGTGCTTTTCATTAATAAGAATGCGTTGTTGAAGCAGAATATCTTTTCTAAGGAAGAAATATCAATATTACAACTGCCTATGGTAGAATTTTGAGTAATATCAGTATCATTTCCTGGATTGCTTCGACTTCGTTTCACAATCTCGAACACATAATGTCATGAGAGTGTTCAATGAACTGTGTCAAGTCGTCATTGCGAGACCATTTATGGTCGAAGCAATCCAGTTAATATGCTATATGAGTTTTTTCTGGATTGCTTCGGCTACGCCTCGCAATGACGACTTGACACAGTTCAGCGAACGCTCTCGTCTTCGCTTATCCAATTTAGCAAAATCTGAGGATATATCATGACTCTGATTTTTGCGGCGCTCGAGCAGTCGCTATTATTTTTTCCGCTAATTTTAGGAATTTATTTAAGTTATCATATCTTGAATATCACTGATCTCAGTGTTGATGGCACTTATGTCTTAGGAGCGATGGTGTTTGCTAGGACTATTGATTTAGGGTTAATTCCAGCAATGATCTTTAGTATGATTGCTGGAGTTATAGTTGGTAATATAGTTGGTGTCATGCAGCGACATAACATGATCTCAGATCTAGTGGTCGGGATTCTGGCCAGCTTTATGCTATATTCGGTTAATCTGCAAGTATTAGGCAGACCGAATCTATCGGTGTTGGAGAAGCCCACGATTTTATCATTAACGCCATTTGAGCTTTGGTTAATACCATTAGCTTTCCTTGCTATTATTCTAGTCATATTATTTATTATACTGCTTAAAAGTAATTTTGGCCTCACTTTGAGAGCCTTTGGTTATAATCAGGGGTTATTGCGAGTGTTGGGTAAAGCGGTTGAGAATTACCGGTTGATTGGGTTATCTTTAAGTGGAGCATTGGCTGCTTTGTCCGGGGCATTAGCGGCGCAGGTAAATGGCTTTGCTGACATTAATATGGGTTTTGGTATTGCGTTGATATGTATTGGAGCTATTGTTATCGGGCGGCATTTGGTAATTAGGCAACAAATAAAGTTTTGCGTTGCTAAAGAAATGTTGGCTTGTTTTGTTGGTATATTTTTATACTGTCTTTGCTTAAGTTGCTTATTAAGAATAGGAGTAAATCCAGCCAATCTTAAATTGCTGTTAGGTATGGCATTATTTTTTGCTTTAAGGAAAGTTCGTGTGCCGAGTAAGAAATTATGAGTGCTCAAGTTTACGCAGAAAAGATCGCAATTGTAGCAAGCGATAGAGCAGCGCCGATTTTATTTGAGACTAGTATTACTATTTTACCGGAAGAATTTGTGATCATCCTTGGGCATAATGGTAGTGGTAAATCGAGTTTGATTAAAGTATTGTCAGGAGAGCGTATTCCAACCAGTGGGCAAGTATTTATTGGAGAACAGCTATTATCCAGCATGACTTTATCGCAAAAAGCCAAAGAGTTAATCACTGTTTCGCAAGTAGCTGCAGATCGGTTATTTGTAGAATTGACTTTAGCAGAAAATATTGATTTATGGGAAAGTCGATTTAGCGCTGCGGAGCGCTTAAATCATGCACAAATAATTGCATTAACCTCAAATCCCGAAAGATTTGGGCAATATCTACATCAACAAGTACGGACTTTATCTGGTGGTGAGAAACAGGCTTTGCTGTTGGCGTTAGTGCTTGCGCATCCGCCACGAATATTATTTTTGGATGAACCAACCTCAGCTTTAGACCCAAGGGCAGCGAGGGAGGTGATGCAATTTACCAGCAAAGCAATTGCCACCAATAAAATTACGACGTTAATGGTCACGCATCATTTAGAAGATGCTGTACATTATGGTGATAGATTGATAATCTTAGATGAAGGACATATCGTATTTGATCAAAAGAAAACTGCTAATTTATCTATAGAAGAGTTGAAGGAAATAATGTCAGCTGTAAGATCACGGAGTAATGATAATGCGTAAAGTAATGAAAATATTAACCGGTATTGGCACGGTTTGTGGTGAAGCTAATAATGGTTTGATTGATAAAAGTCGTGATTTTATTGAAGATAATTTATTGCGAGGAAAATATGTGTCGCGTGAGGAGTTTGAAGCATTGCAGCATATAGTATTGCAGTTGCAGGCGCAGTTGGCAGAAGTTAGTAAATCTAAATCATTAAATAGATAATAAATTTTTAATAGAAATCCTTGACTAGTATTTCTTTTCAGAGTAGCTTTGTTGTAATGATATATGTATTATAAATGGAGGATTTAATGAATAAAGATAATGGCTCACAATCAGCTACACAGTTTTTTGATACAATGAAATCTTTTATAAACCCGGAAGCCTTTTTAGGTAATATGAAGAATGTACCAACTATGGACTTCTCTTCATTTACAAATGGAGTAAAGAAGAATACCGAGATATTAACTACTGCAAATCAGTTGGCTTCAGATAGTGCGCAAGTCATGGTTAAACGTAGTGCTGAGGCGCTGCAGAATAGCGCTAGCGAAATGTTTAATACAGTTAAGGAGATGTTATCGGCTGAAAATATTGAGCAAGCGGCGGCATGTCAGCAACAATATATTAAATCAACCATCGAAAATTCAATGAATAATTCTAAAGAAATTATGGATATGATGTCGAAAGCTTCAATGGAGATTTTTCAATTGATGGGTAATAGTGTTTCGGAACATGTTGATCACGCATTTACTAAAAAATGTACGACCAAAGGTTAAGTTGTTTATGCAAGTGTTCACAAGTTTTTAAGTTTGAACGTTAGATATTGCTTAACAAGGCACCGTTCGCATAAGGGTGCGTCGTAACGAGCCTAAACATAGAGATGTCATCACGAGCTGATATATCCCCACGAATTTGAAGTGGCTAAAAAACACTCCAAAAGCCTGTCATTGCTTCCATGTGCGTAAGCACATGACGAAGCAATCCAGAAAAAATCATAACAGTGACACAGCTTTTACTGTGTTAATCTTTCTGGATTGCTTCGTCGCAACCTAAATACTACTCCTCGCAATGACGATATATAGCGCATTTCAGCACTTTCAAATTCGTGGGGATATATCAGATGGTGAGGAGCCGTTAGGCTCAAAGTGATCCAGAAATCATCTTTGAGTAATGGAAGGCGCGCCTTAAAAGACTGGATTGCTTTGATTTTTAATAAAATCTCAAACAAGACGACTTTTCTAAAAACCGTGAACACTAGACCTCTCTCACTTTATAGTTTTATGAGTAGAGAGTGTCATTCTCCCTATTTTAACTTCCTATCGATAATGCTCTCTTGTTCCCTTCTAGCACTTGTAAATGAATTTTTATAGTTTCTTTTGGCAAGATTGATTCGATAATTTCCGGCCATTCTATTAAACAAAGATTATTATACCAGGCTTCCTCGATTCCGAGCTCAAAAACTTCATCGCTATGCTTTAACCTATATAAATCAAAGTGATAGATAGTAAAGCCATCGCCACTGCCATTTATCTCGTGATTCATATTTTGATATGTTTGTAATAAATTAAAAGTAGGGCTGCTAACATTAGTTTGTGCTCCACAAAAATATCTGATAATCTCTCTGCATAAAAATGTTTTTCCACTACCTAAATCTCCAGAAAAAGTAACTATATTGCTCGCCTTAAGCGTAGTAGCAAAATTACCTGCCCATGCTGCTGATTCTGTTTCGTCTTGTAAGATATATTCTATCACTTAGGTGCGCTAGTTATCGTTGGTTAGTATAAGGTTGGTATAATAATTTGTTTGATGATGATATTCAAGTTTGATATTTTGTTTAACACTGTTTATGGAACCTAATTATCCCAGAACACGCAACGTCATCCCGAACTTGTTTCGGGATCTTGTGAAATTATGATGAGGTTCCGAAACGAGTTCGAGATGACGTTGCGTGTCGAGATTAATGTAACGCGAGTTGCCAATTAAAATTTTATTAGAATCATAGTTGATGACGCGGAAACGGGAGTTTCTCGCAATTTTAATTGGCAACTTGCGTTAATGTAGGGATGCGCACTGAGGGCGAGAAGTCAATCTAGTGAAGCAGTGACATTGCTGGTAGTTAATTTAGTTACGATGTTATTAACGACTGTGTGAAATAAATCACAATAATAAAAATGCCTATATAATCTTATCAATTTATTTAGACTTGTCTACTAGTGCCTTTTATACTGCGACCATGTCGTATATTCTAGGGTTTATTATATCTTGTTAATACTACATAACTAAGATTTTACGTTGATATTATTGTTGTTAATGCAGTTCATGAAAACTAATGTAGTTCAATTGTTGAGAGTTTTTTTGTATTGACTTTGAGGACAAATTTAGTAAAAGCGGTAAAAATCAAAATTAAGTAGTGGAAATAAAAATTAATTATTCTAGAATAAAATAAATTTAACGTTATCTCGATTTTTAAGTGATTGCGCTCTTTAGTTGTTGCAATTCGGGTGTGTTAAAGTAAGTTAACTAAATAGAGAATGTCATTGCGAGGCTTTGTCAGAGGCTGTGGCAATCCACAATCCAAGTGGATTACTTCGATCTCTAACAAAATCTCGCAATGACAAATGACCAAATAACAAATTTAGTAATTTACGCAACAATTCAACTTGATTGTAAAAATAATCGAACAAAATGACAAAACTTGAAATAACGTCAAACAAAATAAATTAACTTTAAATAGGAAGAAAGAATTATGGAAAAGAAACCAAAATTTCTTAAAAACTTACTAACTACCGCCTCAGCGATTGCAGTAATCGCTGGTGGTTTAAATAGCACAGCGTTGGGTGCTATTGCAACTGTCGGTGCTGACGCTATTATTATAAGTGGAACAAACAGCGGCGGTAATTTAAATAAAGCTTTTACTTCAGCTGCTGATAGTCTTCTATTGGGTGGGGCGTTTAATATTAGTACTGGAGGTAATATAGTATTTGTGGCTCCTGCTGTTGATGCCGGTGGTAATTTTGGACAAACTTTTACTATAGGACATGACGTTAATTTTGCGGGGCAAGACATTAATATGCACGTTACCGTGAATGCAGGAAATGTAATTGGCCTTAATGATGTTCTTGCTGGTGCTGCTCATGATGTTACCGTACATGGTGGTGCGTTGACGATGAATGATGCAGGTCATGATCTGAAGGTGAACGGTGGTACAGCAATAGCTAATAACGTGGCTAATGATGTTATCATAACCAATGGAGCAATTACGGCATTAAATGACGTAGCTCGTGATGTAACCATTACGGGAGCAGGTACAGTAGTCCAAGCTGGAACAGTAGGTAGAAATCTTTCTGTAGGAGGAGTTGGTGGTGGAGATACTGCTTTATATACAGGAGCATCGGATGTTACTGGTACAGTAGTGATTAATACCACTAATGCTGGTATTAACACTATTAGGGATGCAAATGGTGCAGTTACACTTACTAAAGGTAATTTGACTATGAGGAATACAGTAGGTGCTGTTGATGTTACTCTTGGTGCTACTGCTGGTGATTTGATTATAGGTAATGCAACTCAAGACGTAATTGTTGGTGGTGGTACAGTAACTCAAACTGGAACAATAGCTAGAAATCTTGCTGTGAATGGAGATGGATTATATAAAGGAGCAGCTGGAGCATCGAATGTTACTGGTACAGTAGTGATTAATACTACTAATGCTGGTATAAATACGCTTCAGGATGCAGCTGCGGTTACACTTACTAAAGGTAATTTGACTATGAGGAATACAGTAGGTGCTGTTGATGTTACTCTTGGTGCTACTGCTGGTGATTTGGTTATAGGTAACGCAACTCAAGACGTAATTGTTGGTGGTGGTACAGTAACTCAAACTGGAACAATAGCTAGAAATCTTGCTGTGAATGGAGCTGGATTATATAAAGGAGATGTAGCAGCATCGGATGTTACTGGTACAGTAGTGATTAATACTACTAATGCTGGTATAAATACGCTTCAGGATGCAGCTGCGGTTACACTTACTAAAGGTAATTTGACTATGAGGAATACAGTAGGTGCTGTTGATGTTACTCTTGGTGCTACTGCTGGTGATTTGGTTATAGGTAACGCAACTCAAGACGTAATTGTTGGTGGTGGTACAGTAACTCAAACTGGAACAATAGCTAGAAATCTTGCTGTGAATGGAGCTGGGTTATATAAAGGAGATGTAGCAGCATCGGATGTTACTGGTACAGTAGGGATCGATACCACTAATGTTGGTATTAACACGCTTCGAGATGCGGCTGCGGTTACACTTACTAAAGGTAATTTGACCATGCGAAATACAGTAGGTGCTGTTGATGTTACTCTTGGTGCTACTGCTGGTGATTTGGTTATAGGTAACGCAACTCAAGACGTAATTGTTGGTGGTGGTACAGTAACTCAAACTGGAACAATAGCTAGAAATCTTGCTGTGAATGGAGCTGGGTTATATAAAGGAGATGTAGCAGCATCGGATGTTACTGGTACAGTAGGGATCAATACTACTAATGTTGGTATTAACACGCTTCGAGATGCGGCTGCGGTTACACTTACTAAAGGTAATTTGACTATGAGGAATACAGTAGGTGCTGTTGATGTTACTCTTGGTGCTACTGCTGGTGATTTGATTATAGGTAATGCAACTCAAGACGTAATTGTTGGTGGTGGTACAGTAACTCAAACTGGAACAATAGCTAGAAATCTTGCTGTGAATGGAGATGGATTATATAAAGGAGCAGCTGGAGCATCGAATGTTACTGGTACAGTAGTGATTAATACTACTAATGCTGGTATAAATACGCTTCAGGATGCAGCTGCGGTTACACTTACTAAAGGTAATTTGACTATGAGGAATACAGTAGGTGCTGTTGATGTTACTCTTGGTGCTACTGCTGGTGATTTGGTTATAGGTAACGCAACTCAAGACGTAATTGTTGGTGGTGGTACAGTAACTCAAACTGGAACAATAGCTAGAAATCTTGCTGTGAATGGAGCTGGGTTATATAAAGGAGATGTAGCAGCATCGGATGTTACTGGTACAGTAGGGATCAATACTACTAATGTTGGTATGAACACTGTTCGTAATGTAGGTGCTACAACAGTTACTAAGGGAAATCTTACTGCTAATAATATCGGTGGTCTTTTAATTCTGAACTCTGTAGCTCCAACCACAACCAATATTACAGGAAATCTTACTGGTATAACTTTTACAACTGATAATACAGTTGCATTCACCAATGATGTAGCTCATACCATTACTGGTGCTGTTACTATTACGCCTGCAGTTGTAGCTGGTACGGGTACTATTGATGCAAGCGCAGTTACTGGTGGTAAGATATTAACAGTTAATGGTCAGATTGGTGATGTTGGTACTCCTAATAAAGCTTTGAAATTATTAAAAGCAGATGGAGGAGCTAATATCGTATTAACTGGTGGTACAGCTGCTATCAAGAAAATTGATATTGGTAAACAAGATTCATCTTTGACATTATCCAATGTTGGTAATTATAAAATCGAAGAATTTGCCCATGATAATGGTAAAGGTACTGTAATAGTTGCAGCTGCTGCTGGTGCTACAGTCTTGAAAGAAGGAACAGTATTAAGTAAAGCTGACAAAAAATTAAAAGAGATCCAGTTTACAGCTGTAGGAAGCGTCTTGACAGTAGAAAATGGAGTGAATCTATTTACAGTTGATGGCTTTAAAAACGTTGCTGTTGTTGGTCAAGGTAGTTTAACCTTTGTTGGATCTTCAGAAGTTAGTGGTGTTTTTGTTACTAAAATAGGTGATATCGACATTCAAGGTGGAGATACTAAAATTGTTAAGTTTAATGATCATGTAAAAGCTGGTGATATTACAATAGCTAATAAAGGTACAGTACAATTTGCTGGTAATGTTGATGCTGCTAATATAAAATCTAAGAATGCTGCTATAGCTGGCGCTGGTGAAGGAGTCGTTGAGTTTATCAATAACGCCAATATAAAAGTAGATGCACCAATTGGTGCTGCTGGTGCTAACCAAATAAAAACTGTTAAAATTTCAAATAAAGACGTTGAGTTTACTACTGCAGCTTTCGGAGCAGATGCATTAGCATTTACCAATAGTAAGGTTGCTTCTACAGTAAAATTAGCTGCTGGTGTTGATATTGGTACTGTTGCGATTTCTACTGTGTCGACTACTGAAAAGAACCATAATATACAAGTGTCAGGTAATCAAAACATCACTAAAGCCTTCGGTAGTAAAGCTAATCCATTTGGAAACTTAATCTTAGCTACTGATGACACTATTACAATTACTGCAGATTTCTTTGCTGTGGTAGATACTACAACAGCTGGAAAAGCTACAGTAATATTAAATAAGGATGGTTTAGTCATAGGTAAGCTGGGTGCAACTAATCAGTTGAAAAAGGCAACATTCCAAGAGAATGCTACAGTTGATGTTGTTAATGCTAAAGATACTGCTGTTGCAGATACTAAAACAGCCACCTTTACTGGTAGTATTTCAGGAGATAAGTTAACTCTTGGTACTACAGGTAGTGCGAACGCTATATTTACTGGTGCCAACTTAAAAGATGGACAAGCGGTAGTTACAGCTTTAGGTATTAGTGATAGCAATCTTACACTGCGGCTGTCTGAAATAAATGATATAAAGGCCTTGGATTCTATATTAGTAGATAGTGCAATTGTCACAGGTAAAGCTGCAAATAGTACAGCTACATTTAATAATAGTGTTACTGTTAATAAAGACATCGGTGAAAGCGGTAAAAATTTACAATTAGTAGATTTTAGTGCAAATAATGATGGGAAGAAGTTTGAAATATTAAATGCGAATATCTTTGCAGATAATACGAAATTTAATAAATCAACAGTAATAGTAGGATTACCTTCTACTACTCCTCAAACCAGAACTATTGGTAAGATCGAAGCAACTGATAGTACATTTATTTTATCAACCAATACTTTAAAAGTTACAGGTGCAACTGCTTCTACTGCTAGTGGTAATATCTCAGTTGTTACTGCATATGATGGAACAAATGTTGGTAATATAGTAATAGATGGTGCTGGTGCTAAGGTTGATTTTGCAAAAGCTACTGCTCCAACGATCACTCTCTATAATATGGTAGTGGGCAGAGTTGCTGCAGCTGGAAAAGAGTTTAAGTGGATTAGTACTGCTAATGGTGGAAGTGTGTCAGACCTTTCTAAATTTACATTAGTGATAGGAAATCCAAGTGATAATCCGTTTGTTAAGTGGAGTTTAGACAAAGATACCATTAAACAAACAGATAACACTAAAGAAGCTTTGACAACTATTGCTAAAGCTACTGGATTTGATTCAAGAAACATAGAAGCTTTTGCTAATCCAAACAACACTGGTGATGCAAAATCCTTCATAGATGATGTAGCTGTAATTAATACTAGTGATTCGAAGAAAGCTGGTGAAGCTATTGCAAGATTGCAGGATCCAATTAATACAGGTAATAAGGTAATAGGTGATACTAGTAATGAAGTTGTAAATGTACTTAGTTCTAAGTTAACTTCAATTGCTATAGG
This sequence comes from Candidatus Trichorickettsia mobilis, assembly GCF_963422225.1. Taxonomy (NCBI): domain Bacteria; kingdom Pseudomonadati; phylum Pseudomonadota; class Alphaproteobacteria; order Rickettsiales; family Rickettsiaceae; genus Candidatus Trichorickettsia; species Candidatus Trichorickettsia mobilis. The sequence continues at coordinate 769,096 of NZ_OY728607.1, read as the reverse complement.
AGCTGGAGCCGGGTCTGCTCAACAATCACAATACACACAAGCTGAAGGATTAGGTGTTGCTGCTGGTGATGAAGGATTGGCTGCACGTTATGGTGCATGGGCTATGCCTTTCTATAGCCAAGCTACTCAGAAAATGAGAAAAGGCGTATCTGGTTATAAAGCTAAAACTACTGGTGGTATTGTTGGTTTTGATTGCCAAGCTAATGATCGTATGACTGTTGGAGCTGCTTTAACTATTCTCAGAACAGATGTAAAACATAAAAATATCAAAGCTGGTGATAAAACTAAAGTTGATATGATGATGTTCTCTGTATATGGCTTACAACAAATTGCTGATAATTGGTTTGTCCAAGGTGTAGCGTCATTTGGTTCAGGTAAAGTTAAAAATACTGAGAAGCGTATTACATCAACTACTAATCAAACAGCTGCCGGTAAGTACGATACTATGACTTATGGTGCTGAAGTATTAGGTGGATATAACTATCGTTTTGTTGACAATGCAACTGTTACACCAATGTTTGGTTTAGCTTATAATAAGTTCAATGATAATGGTTATAAAGAAACTGGTACTACTGTACAAAACTTGTCTATCAGTAAAAAGTCAAACGATAAGATTGAAGCAATTATTGGTGCAAGAGTAGCAATGAACACTGAAATGAGTGGTGTTGTTGTAACTCCAGAATTGCATGGCTTTATTAGACAAGATATGCGTGGTAAATCTGCCAAAATGGATATTAGATTAGATGGTATGCAAACTCCTTTGACTGCCAAATCTAATAAACCTGCTAAAACATTCTATAATCTTGGTTGTAGTTTAACTGCTAAAGCTGGGATGTTTGAGTATGGTGCAGGCTATGATGCACACTTAGCTAATAAGTATGTTGGTCACCAAGGTACTTTAAAAGTTCGTGTAAACTTCTAATTTCTACTCTCTATTCAGATGGCATAAACATTTTATGCCATCTGAAACTCTCTTAAATTCTCTCCTCATATATCATTTAAATTTTGTCAGCATTCACGAATTTTTAAGTTTGAACGTTAGTATATCATCATATAGCTAGAGACAGTTGGGTGGTAACAGTTAAATTTTAAGGTGGAAGGACTCTAGGTGAGCACAACCGAATCCTGTTTATTGTTACCTATAGTCAATTGATTAGAACTTAAGTGCGTTGTTGATCAAAGTTCACCTATTATTGGCTTCACTACTCACGTCTAGCACCAAATTCTACTGAATTGAACATAACTTGCCTCGACGCTGCAAGGCGTCATCAGAGAGGCCATCGGTGAATCCATCCAGGAGAAATCAGCTTGAGTAAGGAGCAAGGAGAGCGTACTTTATTAAGACTAGATCAAATCTGTTGAGTAAGATAATAAGCGAGAACGTTCAACAAATCATACGTGTCAAGTTAAGGAAAAAGAGACGACACGAACTGTCATTGGTCATTGCGAGACCACGATAGTGCTACCAAGTTCTGGTAGCAAGGCATCAACACCTTCATCAATTGCATGAGTCTTTGCAGACTGCCTAGTGATCTAATGAAGTTTTTTACCTTTTTAGCATCTGCCTCGGTGCACCGGCAAAACCAGATTTAGTTAAGCTGGTTAATACTAACATTTCATAACTACCAGTGCCTTCCAATACTATCATGCTTTGTACTTTTTTATGTAAATTACTGATAAATTTGTTGATTCCTTCAACGTTATTAGCAAAAAAAAAAGTAGCTTTTTGTTGATGAATTGCCACCACAAAATCATTTTTGCTGATGTCAATTCCAATAAAATTATGATACAATCCTGATATGAGTACCTCGTAATAGACTATTTATTTTAGATTGTAAACGGGTACAAAACCCTATTGCTTCCTGGTGGCCTACGCTCGTAGCCCCCAATGTCTTATCAACATTCGGGGCTCCTTTTCCTCTCGCGTCTATTATTATATCATATTTTTATCTTACAATTGCAATTGCTTTGATTTTTAACAAAATTTTGCAATAACGACTTTTCTGAAAACTGTGGACACTCACTCATACGTAATACAATTATGTCAGAATGATGTGCGAGTTGTTCATTCACTCAAATTATACAGTCCCAGTCCCAACAGGACAGCATTAACATTTAGCTCTGATTCTGGGGTAGATAAAGACGACACTAATATAGGTAACAAGCTGAAATCATCTGTATTAGTTTGTCTTAAATCCTGTAATACATCCTCATACCCAGCGATGCTACCACTAATAACCAATGTTCCAGCTAATGCCTCCACGTTTATTTTGTTTAATTTAGCTAAATATGGGTGGATATATTGATCTGCAATTTCATTATCTGTTACTTGAGATACATGACTACTAGCATGATCTGGTACGAAATTTTGCCAAATATTATCATTTATTAGGTTCTTTACATAATTAAAGTCAGAGAATAATTGTCGATTAGCATTAGTAATTATTGAGCATAGCATTACTTTGCCTCTAATATCTAGTGTTTGCATTATCTCTCTAGCTCCTTCGTAGTTCTCTAAAGATAAGAAATCCGCTATACGCAGAGCATTAACAAATTGATCGCCTCGATTAATTTTATCAGGTTTAACACATGGATCATAAATCCAAGATTTTTCAATAGGAGAAGCTTCAAGTGGATTCATTATCCCAGGGCAGCCGATAACAAATGATTGTTTATCTGCTGTTTCTGCTACACCAAACCTTTGAGCAGCAGCAGAAACGTTAAATTCGTCTTTAACAATCTCTTGCTGATTCATATTTGTTTTAAAAAATTGTGAGAGAGTTTTTGACATATATTCCTCCTTATATGATAATGTAAATCAATTAGTATCATAGTATAAATAAATTTGCAATAATTAAACTATAGGTTAAAGCATATTTATTTGGCGATTGACTTAATGATATAAACCAAAAAATAAGGGAGTAGTGCAAATTAAGAAAAATAATTTACTGGATTGCTTCGATTTTTAACAAAATCTCGCAATGACTTTTCTGAAAACCGTGAACAACGCTTACGAAGGAACCATCACTGCAAGAAATTTGCCTAGCAAACTCCTCGCAGTGATGGCTTGATTAAGTTTAGGTATTTTTTATCTATAAAATCTTTGTCATTTTTCTACCAGAACTCACTAAAAATAATCTCTATAAAATTCAGTGCTTTGTTTAGCACTGAGAGTATTCTTCAGGAAGCTGTTCTACAATGCCAAGTAAACCTTCTAAAATATTATCTACTACTAGCTCTGGGGCTTTTGAATGACATATTTTATCTGCTATTTCTTCATAAAAACTTTTAGGAGCAATTTTGGGTAGTAGTTTACATGTTACACTACCAGACTCGATTAATGCTTTGACTATATCTTCTTGTGAAATCTGTTTTTGCTCCTCCAATTGCTTCTGTTTCTTCTCTTGTTGTTGTAGCATCAAGAGCTCTATTTTGTTAGGCTGCTGCGGGTCTTTTTTGATTTCACTTTTTGGCAGCATATCAATTAGATTGGGTAGCTCAATCTGATTATCGTGTTTAGGCAAATATTTTCCAAAATATCGATCAGCAATTTGACCATCTGTTATTTGAGAAGCATGGCTATAACTAACATGTCCAATATCAATATTTGTATTAATATTGAAAAATATGACTTCTTTTGCAACCTCAGAAAATAATTGATTATTTAAAGGATTAGTAACGATATTTAATAGCATTACTTTACCGCGAACATCTAATTGGTTCATCGAATTTAGGGCTTGCTCAATTTTATTTTCAGATAATAAAGTTGATGTAATTAAAGCGTTAACAAATTTAGAAGCTCGTTCTGCTTTATCAGCCTTAACTCCTGAATAAGGAGAAAGCCAAGATTTGTCAATACCAGGAGTGTCACCTAATGGATCCATCACCCCTGGGCATTTGGCAAGAAATTCACCTGCTGTTTCTGGTACATGAAACTTTGCTGCAGCTGCAGAAACGTCAAAATTGTTAACAATGACACCATTTTTATATTAGACCTCTTTCGAAACTGGACTAAATATGTTATAAAGTCGAATTTACTTAATTTAGAACTATATGAGATATAAAAATTTAAGCATTTTATCGGAAGAGCATTTTAGAAGATTAACAGGGGTAAGAAATAGTACATTTGAAAAGATGGTAGGGATTTTAAAGACAGAGAAACAAATAAATAGGAGGTACCAAGGTGGCAGAAGAGCTAGTCTTAGTATGGAAGACAGCCTATTAATGACACTTGAATATTTAAGGGAATACCGTACCTATTTTCATATAGCTAAGAATTATGGAGTTAGCGAAAGCAGTGCATTTAAAACAATTCGTTTTGTTGAAGACACTCTAATAAAACATCCGGATTTTGCTCTTCCAGGTAAGAAGGCTCTAGTTAAAAGCGGTATGGAGTATGAATTAGTTTTAATAGATGCTACAGAAAGCCCTATAGAGCGACCCCAAAAAAACAGAAATACTATTACTCAGGTAAAAAGAAAAGACATACGTTAAAGACTCAAATAGTAGTAGATAAGAAAAGCAAACGAGTCATATGCACTTCTTTTTCCAATGGTAAGCGTCATGATTTTAAATTATTTAAAGAATCAAGAACCCATATACTGCCTGAGGTTAAAGTGATTACTGATACTGGTTATCAAGGCTTACAGAAGATTCATACAAATTCTGAGCTACCAAAGAAAAAGAGTAAAAAGAATGCTTTAACTAAAGAAGATAAGAAAAATAATAGAAGTTTAGCAAGTGACAGAGTATTAAATGAAAATGTTATCGGTGATAAATTATGTTAAAGCGTTTTAAAATAATTGCATCGAAATAGACGCAAAAGATTTGGTCTTAGGTTCAATTTAATTGCTGGTTTATATAATTGGGAGCTTGGTAAATGAGTTTCGAAAGAGGTCTATTGATTTTGCTTAAATTGATTTTCAAAATTCTTGAAAAATTGTTTCATATAAAACTCCTTAATGTTTAAGTGGGAATTGTAATGTATCATTAATTTTTATATACGGCAAGAGTGCAAGGAAGCGGTTATTCAACAATTGACTTAATTACATAAACTAAAAAATAAAATAGGGGAGTAGTGCAAATTGAAAAAAATAGTTTGAATGTATAGCTGTTAATAATTAATGGGATCATTTGCTCAAATGGTATGGAATTACTAAAAATAGTGATAAAGACAATTACTATAGTCGTATCTATCAGTAAAGATACTGCAGTACTAAGATTCCTGACCCAAAGAAATTTATGATGAGTGATTCTTCTTATCCATAAATAAAGTCTGATGTCAAGAAGTTGAGCGGTATAATTTGCAAGCAGTGAGCCGGCTAAAGAAATACCATAGACCCCGAAGACATCATTAAAGGTTTGGTCGTCAATTTTAGACCAGTTGGTTGCTTCAAGATTGTTCATTATGGTAATGATCAGTGCAATGCTTAGGCTCATTAATATAGCTAGTCGTACGCAGAATTTTGCTTTCTGTTTACCAAAAAATTCAGTGATCAAGTTAGTGATTAAAAATGTTAAAGGATAAAAAATTGCTCCTACTGATAGCTCAAAAGTATAAAAAGATAGGGGCAAATAAACAAATTTTTGGTAGATTAAATTTCCAGTTACCACTAACACTGCAAAGAATGTACATAAAATTATATAGCATTTCTCGGCAGCATTCATCTGGTATTTTCCGGTTGATAGCTATTATGGATGTTTGAGGTTTTGCTTGCCGATTTAAGCTGATATTGATAAAGAGATATTGCTACATAAGATAATATCGCAAAAGCAGCTACGTATATTACCGGGAATAGATACCATCCAAATGATTTCATAAACATCAAGCAAATATAATTAGCGGTACCAGACATTAACATTCCACCAATAGCATGTCCTAGACTAATGCTGCGGTAACGTTCATTGACCGGAAAGCCTTTAATAATAATGCCATGAGCTAATGCATTAAAAGGAGCGATAAAAGTAGCAAGTAATAAACAAGCCGCTAAAGCTAGATTGAGCATGCTATATGTAATTGCAATACTGAGTAACATGCAAGCAATAATAGTAGCACATACACTAATTTTGATTACAATCATTGCACCGAAGCGATCTGCGCATAAACCAGCAATAGGCATTGAGACTCCTAAACATATTACTAATAACACGGAAAAAGTACTGATAATAAGGTTGGTTTGAGCTAATACAATCGGCAAATACTGCTTCATAAACACAATAGAAACTTGATAGGTAACGCCAAATCCTCCGGCAATTAAAATCACTATTAATAAGGTTTGCCACTGATATTGACATAAATTAGTTATGCTGCGCAATGGAGTTTGTAATTTTCTGGCCTCCTGAAAATCCGGAGTTTCTGTAAGTTGTCTACGGTAATATAAAGTAATTAGCGCTAAAGGTAAGCTTAATAAAAAAGGTATACGCCATCCCCATTCCGGAAAAATATGGGCATTAAAAAAATTGGTGGCTCCAATACCAAGTAATAATCCAATAACTCCGGTAGTTCTAGTAATTGCTGAGGCGGTATAGTGATATTTGGCTCCTAAATGTTCAATTACGTAAATTGCCGCTCCATCATATTCTCCGGCCATAAAAATACCTTGTATAAATCGACAGAGAACTAAAATAACGGTGCTCCAGATGCCAAAAGTAGAATATTCAGGCAATAATCCGATTAAAACAGTTGGTACTACCATTCCGATTATAGTGAGATTTAAAGCAACTTTTCGACCAAGATAATCTCCTATACGGCCAAAAACTAATGCCCCCAGAGGTTTAGCCAGATAAGCTACAGCATACACAGCAAAAGTATTAGCTAAACTAGTCAAGAGATCAGTGTTTGGAAAGAATTTTGCAGCTATAACACTAGCGGAAAAACCATACAGGCTGTAATCATAATATTCAACGATGGTACCAAGTAAAGCACCAATAATCTTGTTTTTTGAAGTGGTGCTCATATAATGTCGAATGATGCTAATTGAATAACTTTGCTTTGTTTTATCTTTTCTGTGATAAATATTGCATGTAGAGTTTGTAAAGCAGTCTCAAAATGATCATTGGTGATCACATAATCATAATATTTGGCACATTTAATTTCTTCAATTGCTGCTTGCAATCTTCGTTCTATTATCTCTGCGGTATCTTGAGCTCTTTGTTGTAGGCGCTGTTTTAAAATATCCATAGATGGCGGTAAAATAAAAATTGATATTGTATTTTTTGGCAAAAGCTGTTTTATCGCATGAGTGCCTTGCCAGTCGATATCAAATAATATATCGATACCATTAGTTAGTGCTGTTGCTATTGGCTGTTTCAGTGTACCATAATAATGGTCATAAATTTTGGCATGTTCTAGTAACAAATTCTGGTCAATTAGTTGCTGAAATTCTGCTTTAGTTTTAAAATAATAATGAGTGCCATTAACCTCACCTGGTCTTGGTGGGCGTGTGGTGGTAGATATTGATAATTGTAGCTGAGGATTAAGTTTTAATAAAGCTCTAGTCAGGCTGGATTTACCGCCACCTGAAGGTGAGGAAATAATAAAGATTAAACCTTGCTGTAAACTGGATGACATATTATCTAAAGCCTAATCTTTACTTTAAGTTAAGACAAAAATCTATTAGGTATAACTAGACACGAATAATAAATGACTATTGCAAAAAAAACAATCATAATTACTGGTGCTTCAAGTGGTTTAGGTGCTGCACTGGCAATAGAATACGCTAATATAAATGTTAGACTTTTCTTGTTTGGTAGATCAGAAAAAAAATTATTGAATGTAGAATTGCATTGTAAGGCTCGTCATGCTGAAGTAAGGATAGTTATTATGGATGTGCAGAATCAACAATTGATGCATGATTCCATTACTCGAATTTGTCAAGAACACAAAATAGATATTATCATTGCTTGTGCTGGAGTATCAGCTGGAACTTTAGTAGGGTCAGAAACATCAACCCAAGTTAATAAAATCTTTAACACTAATTTGCATGGTAGTTTACATACGATTATACCAGCATTACCGTTTATGATTAAAAATAAATCAGGTAATATAGTGATTATCAGTTCAATGGCAGGACTTATCGGTTTATCTAGTGCGCCTTCTTATTCTGCTAGTAAAGCTGCGGTAAAAATTTTTGGAGATGCATTACGGGGGTATCTACAACAGTTCAAGGTAAAAGTTAGTGTAGTAATACCAGGATATATTGATACCCCAATGACTGAAGTTAATGACTTTCCAATGCCATTTAAAATTTCAGCAACAAAGGCGGCAAGAATTATTATTCAAGGAGTACAGAAAGACAAGGCAGTGATAGCTTTTCCTTTAATCATCTATATTTTATTAAAACTAGTAAACTTACTACCAACTTGCTTCATTGATTATATTAACTCAAAATTACCAGGTAAACCTGCTTTTGATGAATAGCTTTGTTTACATATTCTAAGATTTTCCTATCTTTTGACCTCTTTATCATTAGATTGTGCCTTGTTATTGACTACTGCCTTTGGGGATATATTACAGTGATGATCTGCGCATGCACTATGCGATTTAATGAATTTATCCATGTTAGCATTGATTTTTTGCTGATCTTGCGTCAATTGTTCTTTTAAAGCCATCCTATCCATTGTGGTACTTTTTTGCTCATTAGCACTTTTAGAGCTGAATTCTGGAGCCTCCTGAGTTCGAGTAATCGGCTTATCTTTCTGTGTTGTGCTTTCTATTGTAGCTTCATTTTCTTTTCTAACTTCGCTAGTTAAACCTGAATGCTTACTTGCATCAATGTCATTATTGGGATTATATTTACTGGTTGGATCGAATGCATCTTTAATAGCATGTAAACTTTTGGAAAGTAAGCTTTCTGCTTTTTTTACCGCTGGGGTCTCTGAATTTATTTGATTTTGTTCAATCGCAAATTGATTGCATATCTCCTCTTTGGTAAACTTATGAAAATTGTCGTCGCGTAGAGTTGCAACCATAGCTTTATTATCAATCTGCAATTGACGAGTTTGTTCTCTTAATTCTTGTAAATTATCATAACCAACATTATCTCTTTTACGTTCAGAATTAATCGCTTCTCTTAATTCTGCTTGTAGATCTGGAGAATTTGCTATTTTTTCTTTAATTGTTGTAGCCAATCCCTTAAGGTCATCACCTATTCCTACTAGATCTGCTGCACCAGTAGTAACATTATAAGCCGCGCTCTCTCCAACTTCCAAATTTTTACCAACACGAGCTATCTTACTCGGATCCATGGCTAATCCAGCTATGTCAAAACCTGTGTTAATTATATTAGTCAATTTTTCAGCAATATCTAGCTTAGTATTAAACTGATGTTGCTCCTTGGTGCTTAATTTATCATTATTATCTGGTGTATATAGATCTTTTTCTACTGCTTTTAATTTAGGAGCTAGCTCTAATGTTTTTTGCTTAACACATAAGGCAGTTGCGTAATCAATGAGTGCATCATTCTCTTTATCTAAACTACGGCTTGTACTTGCTTTGACAGCATCTATAGCAGTCTTGGTCACCTTAAATGTTAAAGCAGCAGCTCCCATGGCTATAAGAGCTGCTCCTCCTGTAGCCACGGTGCCCACTAGCGCTGCTATTCCCATGCCTACGGAATATGCATTACTTGTTACTGCTGTATAAACTGCGCTAGCTGCTTTTTTTACTCCGTCAAAGACTTTTTGGTACCATTGTTTAGGTGTATCCTCTTTAGCAACAGTTTCTTCTTTTTTTGGCGATATTTCTTTTTCTTCCAAGGTCTTCTTTGGTGATGGGATCGCAAAATCATCTTTTGTTTGCCGAATGATTTCAGCTCTATTTGCTGCTTTTTCTTCTTCTGTTGTCTTCATGTTTTAACTATATAACTTAAGAATCTAAGTATATATTAGGTCATTATGATTTAATAAAAATATCTCTCTTAAAAACATCATAAATTACTAGGAAGCGTCTCTTATTTTGATGTATATACGATGAGGGCTTTACTACATGAATCGGATTCTGGGATAAATCAAGTTTTTGAATAAATAAAAAAGCGCTGAAAATAGTTAAGGTTAAAGAGTTAAAATGACCATTTTTTAAGATGAGTATGCCTGGCAAACTTCAAGATCTTTATCGCCATAAATTTGCATAAGCTAAATATAGAAATCAATTCACGTGAGTATGACCAGTCATTAAAGAATCGAGGATAGCTTAAATCGATAAAATAGAGACTTTAGTATGGAATAAGCTATATTAAACTAAAATTATATATTAAAGGTATGTTTAAACATTTTATAGAGCAGATAAGGATAATGATTAGTTGGATAATTCGTATAAATGCTCTTTACCCTATTGTCTTTACCTTATTTGGAGTAGGATTTGATTTTATGAATTTTGTGTATGCTGATATATTATCAAGCCTATGTTTTACTGTGGCGGCTATCCTGTTAACCATTAAATACGCAAGAGATTACAAAGCCAATAAGTTATTAAATTCTCAACAGATAAATGATCCTGCTAATGAGAAAGATTATTTAGTATTAGAAAAAGATGAGGCTGAGGATATTAAATATAACTTTGATGCAGCTATTCGTGAGATATTCGAAGAGAATGATGATCTCTCTCTAGGTGAATTTGTCGAACATTTTGTTAATTGTGCTGCTCCGGAATCTACGTTTACATATGATGCAGTCATAAAAAAAATCACTCATAGTTGTAATTATTTACTTACTATGGAAGGAGTAGAGGTTATGCCATTAAGTGCTGAAAGACATGCTGAGTTAATATTTGTAGGAAAAGAAGATAGCGAGATCTATATTAATAAAGAAGGCTTCCGTAAGTGGGTAGAGGAGAAGAAGATAAGGCTTCCTGAAAAATGGAGGGTATAATTCTATACAAATTTTATAAAGATATTGACAATTTATAGTGAAAGATCTATAATATATGTTAATATTAATTAACGAAATAAGTAGGTATAGTTTATGAGAATATATGGTAATAAAGAGAATCCAGTTAGTGCAAACAAAGCGGTTACACAGGATCAACAAAGCGGTTTGAAAAAAAAGTCTATTCTTCCAGAAGATAAAGTAACAATAAGTGCCATTAAGAAAGAATCAAAAATATTAAACGAAATTTTTGCACAATATTATGATTATACATTACGGGTTAACGCCGCAAAACAATTTAATGGTAACAATACTCAGTCAATTGATAAACAAGAACAAGCTTCTATTCCTTCAATTAATTTACAAGATAATAAACCAGTAGAGGAGGTTAAATCAAAAATTAGGAATGATAAGGGGCAAAGTATGCTTGACATCGCTAGAAGCACTCTTGAAAAACCATTTAAAGTGAATTTGACAGGCATTATAGCACAAGCAAATACGGCTACGGGGGTGCCTAACGTTGATATAAAAGAAGCGATGGAGATGTTAAGCAAGTCATTGAGTTGTTTGATTGAGAAAATGAAATAAACAATAGTGCAATTATCATCAAAATATGGAGTTACAGTTAAAATATCCAGAATTACATGTCAAACTCAGGTGCGGTTTTAAAGCTGTGGTTCTCAATGCTAAGTTGATCAATTTGATGAAAGTATTGAAGATAATAATAGACCTTTCTTGAATAGGTTGTATTCGTATGATAATCTCTGCTAAAATAGTAAGTTATCGCGAGATTTTGGATAATTATGAAATCTATTACTGTGGTTGGCATAGAGAAAGAAGTTGAAGCTTATAGAGAAAGTTATCAGGCAACTTTCTTCGGCTTTAATTGTGATATCATATTGGAGATATCTAATGATGAACAATTATACTATGTAATTTTTCGTGCTGGAGAATGTATTCAGCAGGAACCACCATTTTTTTTATCAGAAGCAAATCATATCTTAGTTGTTTATGCAAGGGGTAATATTTATCGTTTTGATATAATTGACAGAAAATGTATGGCTATTGATTGCTACGGTGATGTTTTATTTAGTAATAATCAAAATTACTATAATATATCACCTTACTTTTCTGCTGCAACATTAACTGGTTTATATGTTATGGCTGTTATTGACAGCGAAGGAATAGCAGTCATTACATGTAGTAATGTATTATGGAAAAGAAAATTTGATTGGGAATATCCTAATTATGTTCAAATTCTAAGCATATCAAAGTCATTAATTATTATTGAATATTATCTACCATACGAAGGTAGTAAATTAATCGCGTTAGACACAATGACAGGTCAGTTCTGTTCAAATAGTGCATAAATTGGTGAGCGTTGTGAGTTTAAAATCGGATACCACGAGAGTGTTCAATGAACTGTGTCAAATCGTCTGAGCTGAGCCGAAGGCGAAGCAATCCAGAAAAAACTCGGCGTGTCAATAAATTGACTGGATTGCTTTGACCACTAACGTGGTCTTAGCTCAGACGAACCTTACTTTAATTGACACAGTTCATTGAACACCCTCGATACCACAAACAAAAAAATATATTCCTATTTTACTTTAGGAAAATTTATATCGAATTCAATAAGCTAAGTGTCATAAGCCCTATAAAACAGCCTTTGTCACTACTTATAGCTTCCCAGTTGAAATTATGGGAAGAGCGGAGGGCTCACAGCATAGATTACTACGTGAGAGCACAGCCAGGCTTGCAAAATTAACGTATCATAAATTCAACTGGCTTTGCTATATATCAAAGAGAGCATGTCTTAATTTGTGGGGATATAAGCTCGTGATGATGCCTTGTATGTGCTTACTAACGTTTAAACTTAAAAACCGTAAACGCTCACAGAGGTATAATATAAATAAGATATCTGGATGGTAGCGAGAGAGGGAATTGAACCCCCGACACGCGGATTATGATTCCGCTGCTCTAACCAACTGAGCTACCTCGCCATAAAATATTAAATATAGCTCTCTATAGCTCTCTCACTAAGCCTTGTGAACAATTTCTCTCTAATGGTCTTTATCTTGTGTTGTTTTCGTCCTCGAATCTGAAATAAACCAAGAATACGTTACGGAACTGCGTTCTGTCTCTCCTTCAAATCCTCTCTCATGCATTTATGAGAGAAGCCTAATAAACAATCGCTCAAACCTTATTAACGTTTTGAGAACTGAGTACTCTTACGAGCCTTGTGCCTACCATATTTTTTACGCTCGACAACTCTTGAATCTCTAGTTAAGAACCCGCCATTACGTAACATCTGATGCAACTCTGGAATAAATTCATTTAGAGCCCGTGCCATACCGTGCACTATTGCTCCTGCCTGTCCTGAACAACCACCACCTTTTACTGTACAAGTAATATTATATTGACCAAGTATCTTGGTCACGGCTAATGGTTGCATAATAGTTTTTACATGAGCCTCACGCGGAAAATATTGATCCAATGATTTCTTATTTACTATAATAGCTCCCGTACCATGACTTACCCATACTCTGGCAATAGCATTTTTCCTTCTACCAGTCCCATAAGCTTGTTTACTTTTACCTTGCTCTTGTTTTGTAGTCGTACTATTTTTAGTGTTTATCGTCATATGAATTTATTTCTTGTTTTTATTATTTTGATGGGCAAAATCATATATTTCAGGTTGCTGCGCTTGATGCGGATGACTCTCGCCTGGATATACATATAGATTGCTAACTTGTTTAGAGCCCAAAACGTTTCTGGTTATCATTCTTTTTACAGCGAGTTTTATAACACGTTCTGGGTATTTTCCAACTAACATTTTGCCTGCTGTAGTAGTTTTGATACCACCTGGGAACCCTGTATGCCGATGATAAAACTTTCCGTCCTTAAGATCAGACTTTTTACCAGTTAAATGTACTTGAGCAGCATTCACTATGATTATATAATCACCGCAATCCATATGCGGAGTAAAGCTAGGCTTATGTTTACCACGTAACATCTTTGATACTTCAGCTGCTAATCTTCCAAGAACCACATCTTTCGCATCTATGACCCACCATTTTTTATTAATTTCTGATGGCTTTGCAGAATAAGTTTTCACGTTAAATACTCTATATTTTTAATTTAGACTTTAAGCTTCTCTCACAAACTCAAGCGTGGGAGCGGATTTGAGGGAGACACGGAACCTCGACCCGCAACGCACTTTAGGTTTGTTTCAGATTTGAGTGCCGCACCTTCGTGCAAATCATCCACAAGAACGTAGAGTTTGTGAGAGAGGTCTTTAAGTATCCATGAGAAATAAATACATTATCCCGCTATAATATGTCAAGAATAATATTAGACCTCCTCACTATATTCTAGTGAATTAGTAGTTTCAGTTTTTGATTTACCAACAAATTTAAATTTTAAATCACCGCTCTTAGTTGCGGTAATCGATACACTGCCACCATGCTGTAATTTACCAAACAAAATTTCATCAGCGATTGGCTGTTTTAAAGTATTATCAATTATTCGATCTAAAATACGTGCACCATTTTCTTGTGCCAAACAATTATTTGCTAAATATTTAGTCACCGATTGATTAACTGAAATTTGCACATTACGTTCAATTAACTGAGTAGCTAGCTCTTTTAGATTCTTTTCTATAACCATATTAATGATTTTATCATCTAAAGGATTAAATATGATAATACTATCCAAACGATTACGAAGCTCAGGAGTAAACACTGCATTAATAGCGTCTAAGCTTGCATTATGCTTCTTAATATAATCATTGCTACCAAAGCCCATAGGAGTCTTTGTTGAAGCTTCAGAACCCAGATTAGTAGTTAATATAATAATGGTGTGAGTAAAATTAACTTCCTTACCAGTATTATCAGTTATCGTTCCTTCATCCATAATTTGCAGTAATAAATTGAGAATTTCCGGGTGAGCTTTTTCGATCTCATCAAATAACACTACCGAATATTGATATTTATCTACTTCCTCAGTTAACTGCCCACCTTGGTCAAAACCAGTATATCCAGGCGGGCTACCTAATAACCTAGACATTGAATGTTTTTCAGAAAATTCTGACATGTCTAACTGAATAAGTTCCATATTGCAAAATTTAGCCAACTGTTTGGCTAACTCGGTTTTGCCTACACCAGTAGTACCAGCAAAAAGGTAACAACCGGTTGGACGCGTATTCTTTTTTAAACCGGCTCGTGATAATTTAATACTTGCAACCAGTTTAGCGACTGCTTCATCCTGTCCAAAGATATAATTTTTAAATTTCCTTCTAAGTCTCTTAAACCGACAATATCGCTTGCACTAACTGAAAGATTAGGAATATTAGCAATAGTTGATACTAACTCTTCAACATCTTTGACCGTGACAATAGGAATGCTATCTGGCATATTTTTGATATTCTTTCTTGCTCCAGCTTCATCCATCAAATCTATTGCTTTATCTGGTAGATGTCTGTCATTAATATATCTTACGGATAATATTACGGCAGCAGTCAAAGCAGCATCATCATACTTAACCTTATGGTGCTGCTCATAGTACCCTTTAAGACCTTGTAAAATATTAATTGTAGTTTGTTCATCAGGCTCATCTACAATAATTTTTTGGAAACGTCGTACAAGCGCCATATCTTTTTCAAAATAATTGTGATATTCACGAAAAGTAGTAGAACCGATACAACGTAATTCGCCTTTAGCAAACGCAGGCTTCAACAAATTACTAGCATCTAAAGCACCAGAAGTAGTCGAGCCAGCTCCTATTATTGTATGTATTTCATCAATAAATAGGATGATTTCTGGTCTGGCTTTAAGCTCAGTAAATATTTTCTTTATTCTTTCTTCAAAATCTCCACGATACTTTGTTCCAGCTACAACACTGCCTATGTCTAAAGAATAAACTATAGATTTTTTTAGTACGTCAGGCACATCTCCTTTCTCTATCCTGAGTGCTAACCCCTCAGCAATTGCTGTTTTTCCTACTCCAGGTTCGCCTACCAACAAAGCATTGTTTTTACGACGACGACACAATATTTCTATAGTTCTTTGGATTTCATTTTGTCTACCGACTAAACAATCTATATTACCATCACGTGCCTTGACATTTAGGTTAACACAATAATTATCCAATTCTATCTGTTGAGATGTTGATTTTGGCATTTGCGTTTTATTTTTTATAATACTATCATGAGTGCACTTATTTTTTTCAACCTTAGCTTTATTATCATCTAATAAAGTTGAATAAGGCTCTGACTGAGATTGTCGCAATTCTTTTTTGCCACTGTTTTTTGCTAGATAACTCAATACATGCTGTCTGGTTATATTGCTTTCTCGCAAACAATGAACAGCATATGCTTCCTGTTCTAAAAAAAACTCGGCAAGCATATAAGCTCCACTAACACGCGCCAGCCCATTAGCCTGACCATGAATTGCTGCTCGTTGAATAATACGCTGAAACCCGGCGGTTGGCTTTACCTCTTCCAGATTATCGCGGTTCACTAATTCTGCTAAATCCTGCTGTAGATACCGGCGTAGTTTGTTTGCAACAATATCAGCATCCATTTTATAATATTTAAATACTTTTTGCGTATCATTATCATCAAGCAATGCTAACAGCAAATGTTCATATGTCGCATATTCATGATGATATTCATTAGCTATTGCTAAAGCCTTATTTAAGATAATTTCAATGTTTTTAGAGATCATAAATTACAAAATACTCCATAACTAAATAATTGGCCTGAAAATACAGATTTTTGTAATAAATATCTTATCCTTTTGCATATATATTATCAATTGATATTGGTGTGAATTATTGTAACTCTGAACATTCAAGAGTCTTTAGTCTCAACTAAGCATAATAGGATCTAATAATTAATTGATATTGAATCAAGAATTTGGTAATATTATGATGGGATTTGATATTATTTTGTTCGTGTAGGTAGATTTAATGAAATAGTTTTGCTATATTTAATATATCAACGATTTATATAGTGTGATATATTAACAACAATTATATTATACAACTATCTACAGACCTCTTGCATAACTTAAAAATGGTTGAGGAATTTTTAGGAAAAATGCAGATGAGGATCGCATGAGAACCGGAGCCAAATTTTGACAACAAAATTAACAACCAGAATAAGTTATACAGGAGGAGCTAAGTGATAAAAAGTTTCTACCTACCAATAGTAGCATTACTCTGCTTTCTTGTATATACAATATACAGTCAAGACCTAAAAGCTAAAGATATTAGAGAATATAAAAGAAAAATTGTTATCTATGGCAGGGAAGAATGCTCGTTCTGCATTGAAGCCAAAAAACTACTTGATAATAAAGATATACCTTACATCGATATAGATATCACTTGGGATAAAGAACAATACGCAAAATTATGTAGCCAAACGGGGCAATCAACGGTACCATTTATTTTTATTAACGAAGTTTTTATAGGTGGCTACCAAGAACTTGCTAATCTCAACAACACTAATCAACTCATTAAATTACTAAATCAGTTCTAGGCTCTTACGCGGGAATTTTAATAGGCTTATTTTGTACATTTTACCTGCAAAATTCCCGTTATTTTTCGGCTAAAACCTACTGAAAATAATCTCTATAAAATTTCTGTGCGGGGAAGTGCCCAGTAATTTGCAAAAACATTGACTTAAATCACTTAAGAATTGCACTATGATGCAAGATTGCAGCAATGCAATTTAAATCGTATGGATAAATAATCTATTAAAATATCAAACATAACAGTTCCAGTTGCTATCAATGCCCTATCTGTTATATCATCACCCATAGTCAGGCAGCGCTAAGTATTTAATCCCTGATTATAACAAAAATCCATGTCAATAAATTAAACAGGAGTAATCTATGAATAAAGGAGAACTGATTAGCCTTATGGCGGAGCTTTCAGGTAACTCAAAAGCAGATGCAGAAAGAGCTCTAAATAGCGTAACAGATAGTGTTATAATGGCTCTGGGTAAAGGACATGATATTAATTTAGTAGGGTTTGGTTCTTTTCAAGTGCAAAGTAGACAAGCAAGAGAAGGACGTAATCCTAAGACAGGTGAGAAAATGCATATTGCGGCCTATAAACAACCAGTATTTAAAGCTGGAAAGAAGATGAAAGATGCTTGCAACTAATTTATTGTAAGTAGTTTATAGTTATATTTTAAATATTGTGTTAATTATTTTATAGTATAGGAATTTCAAAAATTTTACCAAAAATATTTTTTTGAAAATTTTAAAATTTTCTTTAAAAATTTGGTTGTTAAATTGTGATATTAGAAATTATTGACACTTGTATAAAAATCTTCTCTTAAAATCTATCTCAAAATAGGCCAATTTTTTAAAATTATATTAACGTGGCGTGAAGCAACGGTTCACCATATGAATATCACCGAGGCGTTCACAATAATTCATTGATCTTCACTAATAACAAGGGTGGAGATAAACCGTAATAAACCTGTCTCAGGCTCATAAATTGATTACAGTTTGGACAAGATAACGGATCTTTTTTAAAGTTTAACCAAATCATTAATCTCCAGTTCAATGACTTGATTTTCTTAGGTATAATTTGGTTTATCGCCTTATATACAATAGGTAGTTGTATTCCTCTAGTTCTGTTAGATAAAAAGCCGTAGTACCTTATTATTCGAAAATAACGATCGGGTATGTGCATAATCAGGCTAGATATAAACTGCAGTACAGGCATTGTGACGTGATCAATCGTGTTATTGTAGTGGTCAAGAAATCTAAACGTTACTTGCAGTCCATCATATTCCTCTATTCTTGCCTCAGAAATAGGAGGTCGTTTTATATATCGCCCTAAATAGTTTATGTTGCGTTTATGATCGTCTGATGGTTTTTGCAAATAAACATACCAACTGATTTCATATAGGCCGATCATCCAGTTGTTAAAATCGCCATCATTTTGATATTTCGACGGTAATTTCAAATTACTTGAGGCGTATTCTGAGCGAAATAACTCAAGAATTCTATGTCTCCACATTTTTTTAATAGGCTCGGCAGGGAAAAATAATTTACGCCAATTACCCTTGCTATCTATACCGCCGCAAGTAACCGATAAATGGATATGAACATTACGTTTTAAATCTCTACCGAAGGTGTGCAGGGCAGTAAATATAGCGACTACAATCTTTTTCTTTGTTGCTATTTCCTTAATAATTCCGGCGGCAACAGCAGAAATTAATCCAAACAGATTGCGATTAAGCCAAAATATTGGCCATAATGAGTCGGGCATTGTAAATGTAATGTGCTGCCAACGTGTCTTTGGTAGAACATTGGTAGCTTTACTTATCCATTGATCTGTTTGCTTCTTACCGCAACGAGAACAAAATCTACCTTTACAACTAAATACTACTGATTTACCGTGATCACATGTAGGGCAGCTATAACTCTTAAATCCTAAATATTTCGTTCCGCACAATATAACTTTAGTAACGTTAAAGATAATACCATACCTCAGCTCGCTATATTTTTCAGTGAAATCGACGCCAATTACCCCGATCAAGAAAAATATGTTTTATAGAGATTCCTTTACCGATTATTTCCATCTTTTACTCTGATTATTTGTAATGACTTGCATATTACCTTTGATAACAGAAGTTGGCAAGAGATGTAAAAAGCTAAGCTGCCACCGATAGGTGGCTTATCTTGTCTTTTTAATGTCACACCTGTATCCTACGAGTTAGGTAGATTAAAGTTTTATTGACGCCGAATTTGCTCGGAGTGTAATATCCTCGAAGGATTTCAACAATTGGATTGGATTTTGAGGTGTGAGTGTGCGCAAAATTAATTTGTTTCGCACACGAAACACTGATAAAATCAAAAAACAATTGTAAAAGCAGAAGAGTATAAGTCTTACACACGAGCCGGCGTATACTTACTAATAATTAAGATACAATAACTTAAGATCTTGAATTACGGACAACGTAAAACTAATTTTAACCAAGTAATGCTCCTCCTTTCCATATGCTACATCCTTAAGAATATTAGACAGCTTTTTTTAAAAAACTTGAAAAAACATAGATACAATACATTTGCATAAGCTGAAGATATCATCCCGGACAGATGAGTCATCCCGAAACAAGTTTTGATGCATCTTATGATAGTTAAGAATTCTCAGATAATATGCAGATGCGGATCGCATGCAACCAGAGCCAAGTTTTGACATCAAAATGAACAATCAGAATAAGTTATGCAAGAGGCCTAATGAACAATAACTATATCCCACAAATAGTAGTGGCAATCTCAGGAGCCTCAGGCGCAATTTATGGTATAAAAACGCTTGAGTACTTAAAATGTCATAATATACAAAGTCATTTAATTATCTCAAAATCTGCCTATCTAACAATTACTCAAGAAACTACCTACTCAATTAAACAAGTAAAAAGTTTGGCAACTTATGTTTATAACTACACAGATATAGGTTCTAAAATAGCTAGTGGCTCTTTTCAAACTATGGGCATGATAATTGCTCCATGTAGTATGAAAACTTTAGCTTCAATTGCTAGTAGTTACGAAGATAATTTGATTAGCCGTACAGCAGGTGTAACTTTAAAAGAAAGACGTAGATTAGTTTTAATGACTAGAGAGACCCCCTTACATATTGGACATTTACAAAATATGCTACAAGCATCACAATATGGTGCCATCATTGCTCCACCTGTGCCTGCTTTTTACAATTCCCCAGAAAATATCAATGATCTTATAAATCATTCGGTAGCCAGAGTCCTAGACTTATTTAATATTGACACTCCTACTATAAAACGATGGGACGGCATGAATTTGTCGTATAAATCAGATTTAGAATAGACTTTCTTGTAGCGATTCTTCTACAATTTACCAAAATTACTTGCAGTAGATTAGAAATGAGCATTGAAATCTTACAAAATTTTAGGTTGTTAGTTGACGGTACTATGGCTTGAATATATATTTTATATTAGAACCTCTCTCACAATTTCTACATTTTACGGATAAGCGGATCTGCTTCCATCCCCAACACCACTTCTCTCAGATAGGTATAGATTTATATGTTAATTAACGGACAAGCTGCAGAAACAACTCAAACTGAGATGTTAAATCAATTATCATCTTTAAAATCTAGCTTTTCTGAGTATTTAAGCGCCAAGCCATATTATACTCCCCCTCAAGAAGTCGGTAATTTGTACAACAAGGGTTACGAATTCTTAAGCAAAGGACAAACACAACAAGCCTTACAGCAATTTCAAGAGGTTGAAAAGGTTACCCCTAAGATCACCCTAATAATCAATTCTTAGCAGATGTATATCGTAATATCGGTACAACTCAGGTTACACTAGGAAATTATACAGAAGCTACGTCAAATTTTGAGAAGAGTGCATCAGGACGTATGGAAGCTAAAGATTATTCTGGCGCTGAAATAGATTATAAAAGTCTGGCGAATATTCATCAAGCAAATGGCACTCTTGAGAAGTATGAAAAAGACAATCAAGCTTCCTTAGAGAATAGCTTAAAGAATAATGATCAATCTGCAGAATTAAGCGCACGATTAGCGCTTGGTGGTGTGAATAGAGCACGAGGTAATCACAAAGAAGCGTTAGAACATTATGCAGTTGGTTATGATCTACAACAAGGTAAGGTCGATTATACTGCGGATAGGGTAGAACAGCATGAAGTTGGTTTTTCAGATAAGAAAATAGGCACTGATAATATACAACAATGTGTTGCTGTTATTCTTCATGATCCTATCACAAAAAAAACCGCCTTAGCACATGTTGATAAATTTACTGACACTACATCACTAGCAAATGTAGTCGCAAATTTTCCAGAAGGCACAAAATTAGATGCTTATTTAGTTGGAGGACGAGATCGGTCACCACAATCTAAAGCAGTATCAGATGATAATATAGCAAGAGTCACGGGAGAGTTAAGCAAACACGCGACAGTGAATATTAAATCCGCAGATATTGGTGATAAAGGAGCTCCATCAGGAATTGTATTTTATAGTATAGGAATTTCAAAAATTTTACCAAAAATATTTTTTTGAAAATTTTAAAATTTTCTTTAAAAATTTGGTTGTTAAATTGTGATATTAGAAATTATTGACACTTGTATAAAAATCTTCTCTTAAAATCTATCTCAAAATAGGCCAATTTTTTAAAATTATATTAACGTGGCGTGAAGCAACGGTTCACCATATGAATATCACCGAGGCGTTCACAATAATTCATTGATCTTCACTAATAACAAGGGTGGAGATAAACCGTAATAAACCTGTCTCAGGCTCATAAATTGATTACAGTTTGGACAAGATAACGGATCTTTTTTAAAGTTTAACCAAATCATTAATCTCCAGTTCAATGACTTGATTTTCTTAGGTATAATTTGGTTTATCGCCTTATATACAATAGGTAGTTGTATTCCTCTAGTTCTGTTAGATAAAAAGCCGTAGTACCTTATTATTCGAAAATAACGATCGGGTATGTGCATAATCAGGCTAGATATAAACTGCAGTACAGGCATTGTGACGTGATCAATCGTGTTATTGTAGTGGTCAAGAAATCTAAACGTTACTTGCAGTCCATCATATTCCTCTATTCTTGCCTCAGAAATAGGAGGTCGTTTTATATATCGCCCTAAATAGTTTATGTTGCGTTTATGATCGTCTGATGGTTTTTGCAAATAAACATACCAACTGATTTCATATAGGCCGATCATCCAGTTGTTAAAATCGCCATCATTTTGATATTTCGACGGTAATTTCAAATTACTTGAGGCGTATTCTGAGCGAAATAACTCAAGAATTCTATGTCTCCACATTTTTTTAATAGGCTCGGCAGGGAAAAATAATTTACGCCAATTACCCTTGCTATCTATACCGCCGCAAGTAACCGATAAATGGATATGAACATTACGTTTTAAATCTCTACCGAAGGTGTGCAGGGCAGTAAATATAGCGACTACAATCTTTTTCTTTGTTGCTATTTCCTTAATAATTCCGGCGGCAACAGCAGAAATTAATCCAAACAGATTGCGATTAAGCCAAAATATTGGCCATAATGAGTCGGGCATTGTAAATGTAATGTGCTGCCAACGTGTCTTTGGTAGAACATTGGTAGCTTTACTTATCCATTGATCTGTTTGCTTCTTACCGCAACGAGAACAAAATCTACCTTTACAACTAAATACTACTGATTTACCGTGATCACATGTAGGGCAGCTATAACTCTTAAATCCTAAATATTTCGTTCCGCACAATATAACTTTAGTAACGTTAAAGATAATACCATACCTCAGCTCGCTATATTTTTCAGTGAAATCGACGCCAATTACCCCGATCAAGAAAAATATGTTTTATAGAGATTCCTTTACCGATTATTTCCATCTTTTACTCTGATTATTTGTAATGACTTGCATATTACCTTTGATAACAGAAGTTGGCAAGAGATGTAAAAAGCTAAGCTGCCACCGATAGGTGGCTTATCTTGTCCTCAAACCGCTAAACTAGAACATGCAGTACCTGGCAAACACCATGAAACCACAGATGCAAGAAAATTATTACATAATCTAACGCCACCATTGAATTTTGCTTTTGATTTAACTAAATCTCCAGAAATGAAAGCTCCGGTATTTAGCGATTTAGACAAAGAATCATTGGTACAACGTCATTTAAATACTCCTAAAAACACGACCGTTGGTAATTCTTCAGAAACATGGAATGCTAATATAGCTAAACCCCTATAAAACGGTTATAACATGTACTTTGAGGACGTTCAACAAACTGTGTCAAACCTAGAAAGATAATTTTTTAATGATAAAAAATTATCTTTGCAACCGATTCAGGATAAAGATAAATTAATAAGTAATTTATCTTTATAAACTGTACAGAAAGCAGAGAGTTTGACATGAAGAAGAATATAAACAGTAATATAGCTAAACCTCTATAAAACGGTTATAATCAAAGGGTATAATTAAAATAATTGTTATGACATATTCGATAGATTTTAGAAAGAAAGTACTGGCTATCAAAGAAAAAGAGAAGATGAGTTTTGAATCAATATCAAAACGTTTTGGAGTAGGAAAAAACACGGTATTTGTATGGACTAAAAAAATATCTCCTCTAAAGAATAGGAATAGAGCTTCGAAAAAAATACCGATTGATAAATTGAGAGAAGACGTGGTGCAATATAGTGACGCGTATCAATATGAAAGAGCTGAGCGGTTAGGAGTGAGTAAATCTGGAATACAAAAAGCATTAAAGAAGTTGAACATTACGTATAAAAAAAGCTTTAAAACATCCGAAGGCAAAAGAAGAAGAGAGGTTAGAATTTCAGAATAAGATAAAAAAGTACGAGGCAGAGGAAAAAGTTATTGTCTTTACCGATGAGAGCGGGTTTGTCCATAGCGCGCCTAGAACTCACGGATATTCGGCAAAAGGCAAGAGGTGTTATGGTGTTCATGATTGGCATCCGTCAAAAAGAACTAATGTTATAGGGGCATTAGTAGGTAAATCGCTGCTAACCGTGTCAATTTTTGACGGCAATGTTAATACAGTTATTTTTAACAGCTGGGTAGAACAAGATTTAATACCGAAATTACCTAATAATTCCGTGGTTGTGACAGACAATGCAAGTTTCCATAAAAGTCCGTATTTAAAAACTATGATAGAAAAAGCTGGTCATATATTGGAGTACTTACCGCCTTATTCTCCTGATTTGAATCCTATTGAACCAAAATGGGCTCAAGCTAAATCTAGAAGAAGGAAATATCGCTGTGACGTAGACACTCTGTTTGAAAAGTACATGTTATAACCGTTTTATAGGGGTTTAGCTATAATTTAACTGAAGTTAGTTTAGCGCAGCAAGTAACAAATTTACCTTCGACACAAAATGAGGCGTTAGCCGAGATTGTTAGGGGTCTCTATCAAGGCAAACCATTACTTGGTAAAGGTGGGCTGTTAACAAATTTAGTTAAAGACTTAACACAAATAGCTTTGCAAGGTGAGATGGATTCTCATTTAGAAGAAGAGACGCTTGAGCAAGGCGGCAACCGCAGAAATGGCGTTGCTACTAAAACTATGAGAACCGGTAGTGGTGCCTTTGAACTTGAAGTACCCAGAGATCGCAACGGTAGTTTTGAACCACAATTAATTAAAAAACGCCAAACAATATTAAATGAGGAACTTGATAATAAAATACTAGCCCTTTACGGTCTTGGGACATCCTATGATGGGATAGCTAATCACTTACAAGAAATTTATGGGGTAGAAGTATCGGCAGCTACTATCTCTAGTGTAACTGATAAACTAGTGCCAATGCTAAATGAATGGCGAGCAAGACCGCTTGAATCGGTATATGCAGTGATGTTTTTAGATGCAATGTTTTTTAAAGTAAAGCAGGATAATAAAGTCATCACTAAAGTACTCTATAATATTATGGGCATCAACAGTTCAGGATATAAAGAGATACTGGGATTTTATCCCGCTGAATCAGAAGGAGCGCATTTCTGGCTTTCAGTATTAAATGATTTAAAAGCACGAGGAATTGAAGATATATTGATTGCCTGCATAGATGGTCTCAAAGGTTTTCCGGAAGCGATCAGTACGGCATTTCCTAGAACTGAAGTACAGCTTTGCATAGTACACCAAATTCGTAATTCATTAAAAAATGTTGCCAGTAAGAACCAAAAAGAATTCATGGTAGATTTAAAAACTGTCTATCAGGCAGCAAGTAAGGATTCTGCTGAGTATAATCTATTACAACTTGACGAAAAATGGGGTAAAAAATATCCAATGGTTATAAAATCCTGGCAACAAAATTGGGATAATTTAACCACTTATTTTAAGTACTCGAACGAGGTAAGGAGGCTGATTTATACTACCAACCCTATAGAGGGTTTTCATCGTCAAGTCAGAAAATATACCAAAACTAAAGGCTCATTCACATCAGAAAACGCCTTGTTTAAATTGATGTTTTGCGCTATAAAACAAATTACAGCTAAATGGAATATGCCGGTACCAAATTGGGCTTTGGCAATTTCTCAGCTGGATATTTATTTCCCAGACAGACTAAAATTTAGGAGATGATTTTTAAAATGACACAGTTCACCGAACACTCCCATTAGAGATATTGTAGTAAACCAGAATCTACTACCTATGTCTGAACAGTTCTGTGTTATTACTATAGCTAAACCCCTATAAAACGGTTATAACATGTACTTTTCAAACAGAGTGTCTACGTCACAGCGATATTTCCTTCTTCTAGATTTAGCTTGAGCCCATTTTGGTTCAATAGGATTCAAATCAGGAGAATAAGGCGGTAAGTACTCCAATATATGACCAGCTTTTTCTATCATAGTTTTTAAATACGGACTTTTATGGAAACTTGCATTGTCTGTCACAACCACGGAATTATTAGGTAATTTCGGTATTAAATCTTGTTCTACCCAGCTGTTAAAAATAACTGTATTAACATTGCCGTCAAAAATTGACACGGTTAGCAGCGATTTACCTACTAATGCCCCTATAACATTAGACCTCTTTCGAAACTCATTTACCAAGCTCCCAATTATATAAACCAGCAATTAAATTGAACCTAAGACCAAATCTTTTGCGTCTATTTCGATATTTATCAGCAATTATTTTAAAACGCTTTAACATACCGATAACATTTTCATTTAATACTCTGTCACTTGCTAAACTTCTATTATTTTTCTTATCTTCTTTAGTTAAAGCATTCTTTTTACTCTTTTTCTTTGGTAGCTCAGAATTTGTATGAATCTTCTGTAAGCCTTGATAACCAGTATCAGTAATCACTTTAACCTCAGGCAGTATATGGGTTCTTGATTCTTTAAATAATTTAAAATCATGACGCTTACCATTGGAAAAAGAAGTGCATATGACTCGTTTGCTTTTCTTATCTACTACTATTTGAGTCTTTAACGTATGTCTTTTCTTTTTACCTGAGTAATAGTATTTCTGTTTTTTTGGGGTCGCTCTATAGGGCTTTCTGTAGCATCTATTAAAACTAATTCATACTCCATACCGCTTTTAACTAGAGCCTTCTTACCTGGAAGAGCAAAATCCGGATGTTTTATTAGAGTGTCTTCAACAAAACGAATTGTTTTAAATGCACTGCTTTCGCTAACTCCATAATTCTTAGCTATATGAAAATAGGTACGGTATTCCCTTAAATATTCAAGTGTCATTAATAGGCTGTCTTCCATACTAAGACTAGCTCTTCTGCCACCTTGGTACCTCCTATTTATTTGTTTCTCTGTCTTTAAAATCCCTACCATCTTTTCAAATGTACTATTTCTTACCCCTGTTAATCTTCTAAAATGCTCTTCCGATAAAATGCTTAAATTTTTATATCTCATATAGTTCTAAATTAAGTAAATTCGACTTTATAACATATTTAGTCCAGTTTCGAAAGAGGTCTATTAGTTCTTTTTGACGGATGCCAATCATGAACACCATAACACCTCTTGCCTTTTGCCGAATATCCGTGAGTTCTAGGCGCGCTATGGACAAACCCGCTCTCATCGGTAAAGACAATAACTTTTTCCTCTGCCTCGTACTTTTTTATCTTATTCTGAAATTCTAACCTCTCTTCTTCTTTTGCCTTCGGATGTTTTAAAGCTTTTTTTATACGTAATGTTCAACTTCTTTAATGCTTTTTGTATTCCAGATTTACTCACTCCTAACCGCTCAGCTCTTTCATATTGATACGCGTCACTATATTGCACCACGTCTTCTCTCAATTTATCAATCGGTATTTTTTTCGAAGCTCTATTCCTATTCTTTAGAGGAGATATTTTTTTAGTCCATACAAATACCGTGTTTTTTCCTACTCCAAAACGTTTTGATATTGATTCAAAACTCATCTTCTCTTTTTCTTTGATAGCCAGTACTTTCTTTCTAAAATCTATCGAATATGTCATAACAATTATTTTAATTATACCCTTTGATTATAACCGTTTTATAGAGGTTTAGCTATATAATGTATGACCCACTTGCTAAAACAGTAGAAAAAATTAGACAATCCAATCCTAAAATAGTTGAAGCTGTTATAGAAAAAAACTTGGATTATAAGTTAAATCAAGGCTTATCAGAACAAAAGATCAATATTAATGAGCAGCAACGGCAAGAAATTAAAAGCAATTTATTGAGTAACGTTAAAGAATCCCTGCAAGATCCTAATAAATCTTTTTCTAAAATAGAGCAAGAATTAGAAAAAAATATTAAAGAAAATACCTCTAAATTAGCTAAGCCGGTAGAAGCACAACAAGAGCAAAGCACTTGGGGCAAGATTAAGAATGCAGTGGTAAAAATTGCGGAAGCCATTAAAGAAGTAGCAAGTAATATTGTCGATGCAGTAAAAAACACCTGGAAAACTATCACAGGAGGAAAGGCCGCACAATCACAGCAACCAAAAAAGGATGCTCCTCAGCAACCTGTGGCATCGCTACAAAAAGAGATAAATACTCCTCAACTAAATCAAGCTAAACAAAAAGAGCTGGATAAACCCACTTACTCTCCCGAAACTATAAAAAAGGTTGAGCAATTTCGTAACCAATCGCCGAGCAAATCTAATTCTAACACTCAACCATCTACTCCACAAAATCGTCAACAAAATCAAAATAAAGATCAAAGTTTTGGAAAATAATATATGAAAAGAATAGAAGTAAAAAGTAAAGAATATATAATTGTTACTCTGCAAGATGAATTGGTTTTATATACCAAAGAATTAAATCAAGAGATAGCTTATAGTATTTTTTCTGCTAAACTAGAAAAAGTTGCTCTTGCAAGAAATTTGGATCAAGATCAATTAATTAAGTTTTTTGCAGAAATTAACCCCAATAATATTCAGGATTCTGGATTAATAAAGGTGAATATAATAGGTGGTAATGAATCAGAAAGTTCTGTAGAATCTCTACATAAATTACTATTACAATTGCAAACTATTGATAATAACCAGGATATTATTGATATAAGATCGTGTGATAGTTGTGAAAAATTACATCCAAATTCATTTGAGTTAGATTGTTATCATGGAGGTATTCGCGGTATTACTATTTTATAATAGACCTCTTCGGAAACTGATTCTTAGTGGTAATTTTGTCGTCGAAATTTGTTTGCGCTTCTCAAATATATTAAATATTGAGCGGTGCTCAACTACAGGTCGAATAAAACTTCCTCGCTAAGAATCAGTTTCCGAAGAGGTCTAATATATAGCATTCGTAGCTCAATTGGATAGAGCATTGCCCTCCGAAGGCAAAGGTCGTTGGTTCGAATCCAATCGAATGCACCATTTTTGTAACCATTCAGCAGTCTGGCAAAAAAGCATGACAAAATAAATTTTAAGTGGTAAAAGTATTTATTAGCACTGCTTAAGGTTTATTTTGTTATGTTTTTTTGCCAGACTGCTGAACAGTAAGCGTTCACGGGTTTTTAAGATTGAACGTTAGTACAAGGCTTACAAAGCTACAACCACCGTCTGAGCTGAGGAGTGAAACGACGAAGCAATCCAGAAAATAGCTAAAAAACATTGATTTCAACTGGATTGCTTCGTCGTTTCACTCCTCGCAATGACGATTTTTTAATCCGTGAACGCTCACGCTGAACAATGATTACCCATTTTTATTCCACTTTTCCTTTCCTTGCGTAAGGTGAGTAAGTAATATAATATTCGAAATTAAAAATTTACCCTTAGGTTTAAATATCCAGTATTGGCGTAGAATTTTTTACTTCTAGTATGATCATATCCTAAAGTTACATCAAAAGCTTTTAACTGTAAAATCTGGACTGAGCCACCAAATACATAAGTTGTTTTTGCTGCTTTTGCTGATGGAGTTGTTGTTGGAGCTATTGCATCAATAATTGACACAACACTAGCTCCATTTTTTTGTTTGAGAATTTGACTTATATTAATATGTGCTTCTGGCACTATATTATAAGTTTGCATATTAACAATATAACTAGTTTTTATTCCAAACAGAGCTGATGTTGTATATGAATTTCTTTTGTCTATTTGTCTTGTTAAGGTGTCAGCACTGCCTTGTTCGCGATAACCCTTTACATTTAATTTATTATAAGAGATACCAGTACTTGGAATTAAGTGCCAATTTTCATTATAGCTGGTTTTATAATCATAGCCTGCTTCCATTTTACCACCGAAGATGGTGCCTTTGGTTTTTCCGTAAGCATTATTATGATTTAAATCGTTAGTATCTCTTGATTTTTTCATCTTACTAGTTCCGTACTGACCTTGACCGCTGATAAAGATATTATTTTCGAAATCATATAATCCATAAACAGTACCAATATAGTTCCTTACTCTATCTTTACTGATATGACCGCCTTTACCATTAACTGTAGTGTGAGTATACGAAAAAGCTGCTCCCAGTTTATGAGTGTTACCAATATCAGCGCCTACAGTCACGCCTGACTGATTTAGTTTATATGCTTGAATAAGGCCATATTCTTTTTGTTGTGCTTGAGTGATCATACCTTTAACCCAAACTCCGTAATGGTCAAACATACCGTCACCAGCAGCAACTCCATCTCCTTCTGCCAGATTTCCACCATTCATAGCAAGCACAGCAATTCTATTATCTACTAAACGTAAAACGTCTGTAGCAGTATTACGTAGTGCTTCAGCATATACACTTGTAGTATCAGGTTTTTGTACAGGTGGTAAAGCAGCTAACTTAGTGGCTTTATCACTGCCTGATAAAGATTGAGCTATAGGACCATTTGGATCAAATATGAAATTCTTAACGGCACCCATAGTAAAAGGATTTTCTGAATTTTTATATGTACTATCGATATATTGAATGGATATTTTAAGTATTTCTGCAGCGGCAGGATTTTGTTTAGCAACGCTACTAATCAACATTTGTTCTGCTTGAGCCGGTGTTATTTGTAAATCAGCAGCAAGCTTAACAAATAATCCGTCCATTGTATTTTTAAGCTTTACATTGATATTAACAAAGGCCTCTATAGCCGCCATTTCTGCAGCTGCTTTTTCCGGAGACACGCCGCCTAATGATAAAAAATACTTGCCAAACGCGTCTGGATTAGTCGAATTAGCTTTCAGTCCGGCTATAATTCCAGGCAGCTGTGTTGGATCTTTTATTTTGGCATACAATAGACCTCTTTCGAAACTGGACTAAATATGCTATAAAGTCGAATTTACTTAATTTAGAACTATATGAGATATAAAAATTTAAGCATTTTATCGGAAGAGCATTTTAGAAGATTAACTGGGGTAAGAAATAGTACATTCGAAAAGATGGTAGGGATTTTAAAGACAGAGAAACAAATAAATAGGAGGTACCAAGGTGGCAGAAGAGCTAGTCTTAGTATGGAAGACAGCCTATTAATGACACTTGAATATTTAAGGGAATACCGTACCTATTTTCATATAGCTAAGAATTATGGGGTTAGCGAAAGCAGTGCATTTAAAACAATTCGTTTTGTTGAAGACACTCTAATAAAACATCCGGATTTTGCTCTTCCAGGTAAGAAGGCTCTAGTTAAAAGCGGTATGGAGTATGAATTAGTTTTAATAGATGCTACAGAAAGCCCTATAGAGCGACCCCAAAAAAACAGAAATACTATTACTCAGGTAAAAAGAAAAGACATACGTTAAAGACTCAAATAGTAGTAGATAAGAAAAGCAAACGAGTCATATGCACTTCTTTTTCCAATGGTAAGCGTCATGATTTTAAATTATTTAAAGAATCAAGAACCCATATACTGCCTGAGGTTAAAGTGATTACTGATACTGGTTATCAAGGCTTACAGAAGATTCATACAAATTCTGAGCTACCAAAGAAAAAGAGTAAAAAGAATGCTTTAACCAAAGAAGATAAGAAAAATAATAGAAGTTTAGCAAGTGACAGAGTATTAAATGAAAATGTTATAGGTATGTTAAAGCGTTTTAAAATAATTGCTGATAAATATCGAAATAGACGCAAAAGATTTGGTCTTAGGTTCAATTTAATTGCTGGTTTATATAATTGGGATCTTGGTAAATGAGTTTCGAAAGAGGTCTAATGTATCAAAGAAAGTCTTGGCCACTGCAGGATAGTGTTGAAAAGCATTGCCAATTCCCTTACTATCCCTAGATAGCGCCATCAAATTAGATATTATAGCTACAACATCTCCAGCCTTTTGAGGTAGCGGATCATTCTTGAGTTTTACGATATTAGAAATGAGTTTTGTTACGTCAGCTGCTACGGTAAATAACTGTACAACCGGGTCAGGTGGTACTGAATCAGCAAGCACTGTTGTTGCTGAAAATGTGATAGTTCCTAGCATAGTAGTGGAGATCATTAATTTTTTATATTTTGTCCAATCTATTATTACAACAAAAAATTTTATCAATAATTTGAATATTAATAAATCAACAATTTATTATAGTTCATACACAATACTTATAATTGCATATCATGTTGTAAATTTATTATAATAATTGACTTAGAGTAATATTGATTTGGTGTGAATATTACCTAAAATTTGCGGCGCATTAATTTTCCTTGTTCTCTTTGCCAATCTTTGGCTTTAATGGATTCTCTTTTGTCGTGCAGTTTTTTGCCTTTAGCTAGTCCTAGCTCAATTTTGGCAATGTTCTTGCTATTAAAATATAAGGTTAATGCAATCAGAGTGTAACCTTTTACTCTGACTTTACCGATAATTTTTTTAATTTCTTTAGTATGTAGTAATAGTTTGCGTGGTCGTCGTGAATCATGATTAAACTGATGAGCTTTATCATATTCGGCAATATGACAATTATATAAAAATATCTCATTACCGGCATTAGTAGCGTGGCTATCGGTGATATTACCTTTGCCTTGACGTAATGATTGTACCTCGCTGCCTTTTAAAATAATACCGGCTTCAAAGCGTTCTTCGATAAAATAATTAAATAAAGCTTGTTTATTTTGTGCAATAATTTTTTTATATTCGGTCATTTTATATAAGTTCAATAGTATTTGAGATAAATACTACTATATGCGTATAATTAGTTAGAATCAAGAATAGTAGATAAGAAGTCTACTGAACTTTTTTGTTAGGCTCTATAAAATTTCCTTTCCAGAGCCTAATAGATTGATTACATAGATAGCACCAATAATAATTACAATAATGTACAATGCTATAGATAGTGAGATATTGGTAATATGCCATAAAGACAAACAGATTGCAGGAGTAAGTCGACCTACAGTTGCTGAGGCTAAAGCATTGCCGATGCCTACTACCAAATATTGATCTGGTGAATTTACCAGTTTCTTACACCAAAGATTTAGTGGACATAAAAACATAATTCCCCAGATTACTATCCATAGACGTACTGCTGTGACATACCATAGCGAAGCATGATTAAGACTATACCATAATGGAATAATAGTAATCGCAAGCACCATACATGAATTTTTCATAATTAACGCCGGAGGATATTTTTGTGCATATTTTCCGCATATTGGGATGAATAGCATATCAAAGATTAATAAACTGGTATTCAGGGCTAGCATTGTACTTGCGCTAATATTTGTAATTAACGGGATAAAACTGTTCATTACGATAAATGGTATGCAATAGGTAAGATAATAAATATTAATTACAGCGGCGATTTGTACAATAACTAACTTGTGCTGCCACATAACTTGAGAGAGATTCGAGTAGTTGCTTTTTGCGGCTGCTTGCAAAACATCTCGTTTATTAATTGAATATCGTCTTAAATAATAACCAGCCAATCCAGTACAACCTCCACACCAGAAGCAAATACGCCAGGCATCTTTGAATGTAGATAGTTCTACTAAATAAGCAGCAATGGAGGCGAGTCCAATACCAAGCATAATAGAGCTTTCATAAATAGACCTCTTTCGAAACTGGACTAAATATGCTATAAAGTCGAATTTACTTAATTTAGAACTATATGAGATATAAAAATTTAAGCATTTTATCGGAAGAGCATTTTAGAAGATTAACTGGGGTAAGAAATAGTACATTCGAAAAGATGGTAGGGATTTTAAAGACAGAGAAACAAATAAATAGGAGGTACCAAGGTGGCAGAAGAGCTAGTCTTAGTATGGAAGACAGCCTATTAATGACACTTGAATATTTAAGGGAATACCGTACCTATTTTCATATAGCTAAGAATTATGGGGTTAGCGAAAGCAGTGCATTTAAAACAATTCGTTTTGTTGAAGACACTCTAATAAAACATCCGGATTTTGCTCTTCCAGGTAAGAAGGCTCTAGTTAAAAGCGGTATGGAGTATGAATTAGTTTTAATAGATGCTACAGAAAGCCCTATAGAGCGACCCCAAAAAAACAGAAATACTATTACTCAGGTAAAAAGAAAAGACATACGTTAAAGACTCAAATAGTAGTAGATAAGAAAAGCAAACGAGTCATATGCACTTCTTTTTCCAATGGTAAGCGTCATGATTTTAAATTATTTAAAGAATCAAGAACCCATATACTGCCTGAGGTTAAAGTGATTACTGATACTGGTTATCAAGGCTTACAGAAGATTCATACAAATTCTGAGCTACCAAAGAAAAAGAGTAAAAAGAATGCTTTAACCAAAGAAGATAAGAAAAATAATAGAAGTTTAGCAAGTGACAGAGTATTAAATGAAAATGTTATAGGTATGTTAAAGCGTTTTAAAATAATTGCTGATAAATATCGAAATAGACGCAAAAGATTTGGTCTTAGGTTCAATTTAATTGCTGGTTTATATAATTGGGATCTTGGTAAATGAGTTTCGAAAGAGGTCTAATATAAGAAGTTTGTAGTGCCTTAGCATCAGATTTGCCTTCCAGAATATATAATCTGGCGATAACGTGTTCTCCTTCCGCAAAAATTCCCTGAACAAGTCTAATTATAATTAGGCTTGCTGGCGCTAACCACCCGATAGTGTTATAATCAGCTAGAAACCCGATCATAGTGGTAGTGATCGCCAGACCAATCAAGGAATAATATAAACCTAGATCTGGAGCACGACGTGCAACCGTGCCGAAAATTATCGCTCCTAATGGTCTAGTAAAAATTGAAGTAGCTAGAACAGAGTAGGCCATTATTAATTGTACTGTTTTATCAGTATTGGGAAAAAAGAGCGGAGCTAGATGTGGTGCTAGGAGAGTATATAAAGTAGTGTCAAAATGATCTAAACTGTTGCCGATCAAGATTGATAGGTCTTTTTTGGTAAGGTCGCGCATGTATCCCTCTTTTGGTTTTTGATCACCAGAGGGAAGGGCAGAGGTTGTTTATCAATAGTCTGAGCTGAGAAGAGCACGAAGCTCATCTCAGATATTTAATGAAAGCAACACTCTCCCTCCGCAGACATTACTCCGAACAGGTTCTAAGGGTTTTTCTCAGCCTAAGAGTACTTATAACTAAGTTTTTTTAGCTATAAGTGCTCTTAAGCACCCCTGGTGATAATAATGACCTCTTTTGAAACTCAGCGAAGAGAGAGATTTGTATACAGTTCGGCACTCACCTCGCGTACCCAAAGTACGCTGCGGTTTTGCGCATCCTGTCTCCTTCAAATCCTCTCTCTTCGCTGAGTTTCAAAAGAGGTTTAATTAACTATATATAAGTGAATATAAATATTGTCAATGGCAAGTTTTAATGCAGAGTTCTAGACCAGTCCGGATCAGAAGCATCCTTAGGTGTTGGGATTTCTAGTTCATTGTAGCCGGTAAGATCTATGGAATATATTCGATTTTTGCCGGCAGTATTTCCTCTTGGTGGTTCACCTTTAGCAAACATAATTACTCGACCATTACCTGCCCAAGTTGCACCTTCGACTAGATAACCATTGGCAATAATTCTTTCACCAACATTTTCAGCATTTGTTGTCGGGTGCATGACCCCGATAGTAAATCCTCCACTTCTGGTCATTTTAGTGAAAGCAATATAATCACCACGTGGTGACCATGATGGTGCGGTATAGAACCCGCCGCCAAAGCTGATCCGCTCAACATTTGAACCATCAGCATTCATAATATAGAGCTGTCTTGAGCCACTGCGATCAGAATTAAATGCAATTTTACTATTATCTGGAGAATAGCTGGGTGAGGTATTAATGCTGGATCCTTGAGTCAGTTGCGTGATACGCATTGTTTGAAAATTTATAGAAAAAATGTGAGTAGAACCATGTTTTGCAATC
This sequence comes from Candidatus Trichorickettsia mobilis, assembly GCF_963422225.1. Classification (NCBI taxonomy): domain Bacteria; kingdom Pseudomonadati; phylum Pseudomonadota; class Alphaproteobacteria; order Rickettsiales; family Rickettsiaceae; genus Candidatus Trichorickettsia; species Candidatus Trichorickettsia mobilis. Next base: position 733,027 of record NZ_OY728607.1, on the reverse strand, counting down.
GACATTAAGGCTTTACTGCCATCTGCATTAAAACGTGGGGCAAAAGACATACCAGGAAAATCGCCTACAACAGTATCTTTGCCAGTTTTTAAGTTACGCATATAAATCCGCGGAATTTTACGAGCATAGGAAATATATAATAATCTATCACTTTGTGGTGAGAATCTTGGCGTTAATACCAAATCTTTGCCATCAGTTAAATATTGATGATTAGCACCATCGTAATCCATAACCGCAATGCGCTTTACTCGTTTGAGGTATGTGCCAGTTTCAGCAACATAGGCAATTTTGGTGTCAAAATAGCCTTTATCACCAGTAACCTTCTCATAAATTTTATCAGCAATTTTATGTGCTACTCGACGCCATAAATTAGCAGGTATCTCAAATACTTCACCAACTATGTCTTTTTCTAGCACCGTATCCCATAAAATAAAACTAACTTTCAGTTTGCCATGCTCACCTTGAGTTACTTCACCATTTAATAATAAATTGGCGTTTATTTGTCTCCAAGTTACAAATAATGGTTTATGTTCAATGCCAATTTTATGTTCAATGAACGCTGCTCTAGAGATTGGCTTAAATAATCCTGATCGCTTTAAATCGTTGGCAATAACATTGGTGATATTATCACCGGTTATATTATCTGCGCTATTATCCGCATTGAAATGATTAATTGCCACCGGAATAGGATCTGCATGACCACGGTTGATAGTGATAGTTTCGATGGCTTGACTGTTAAATGCAATTAACAATAATAATATGCTAAAAAATAGGCGAATCATTTTAATATAACTCCAAATTCTGTTCGTAGAGCCTAAGGCTCATGGATATTTATCTTAATAGCTCACTAGGGTCAAAAAGAAAATTAAATTCTTTCCAGATACTATAACGTTCAGCTGATAAATTTTCAAAAGGACTAACTTGCCATACTGCTCTCATGGCACTATTGGCAACCATCATACAAGCGTCTGGTGTCGCAGCTCCACAAAATTTGTTTTTGATTTGTACTTGCGTTACGGTACCATCTTTATTCAAAGCTATGTATAACGTAATTCTAACTTGTTCAATATTTGCGGTACCAGCTGGTACATTCCAATGTTTTTCAATTTGTTGTTTAATTAAAGCTATCTCACTGATAGATAAAGCTAAGTTCTCATCATACGAACCTTTTGATTCTTTGTCTACATCACCTTGTTCTGATTTTTTTGCATGTTTAGTTGATTTGTTATTATTACCATCAGATGATTGCTCTAAAGTCTTAAGTAGTGAATCTAGATCTTTATCATTGATAATTTTTTTCTTTTTATCTGGTTTTGCAGTAGGTTTGCTTTCCTTTTTTTGGCTCTTAAGTGGTTCTTTGGGAATTTGCTTTTCTGGCTTAGGTTCAGGTTTAGGTTCTTTTTTTTGAATTGGTTCTGGTTTTTTAATGTTAATAGCTTCTTCTTTGACTATAGAATTTTCTTTTGGTAATTCTGGTTCTACTATTGCAGGTTTTGGAGTTTCTGTGGCAGTAGCTGTCGGTTCTTTTTTTACAACTGGAGCTGGGACTTCAAGAACGGGATCGGTTTTAGTGTTTAATATTTTTTTTGCGTCCTCAACTTTTTCTGGTTCAGGTTGTTGAACCTTTTTAGTAGGTACGTTTGATATAGCACTAGTTGGTAGCATATCAAAGGTGATCACCTGTTCTTCTTCAAGTACTTTAGTTTCAAATGCCCAACCAAATATTACTATGTAAAACACCAATAAATGCACAGCAAGAGAACATGATAATGCTAGAAGCGAAGTATTATCATTATTTTTCATTGTGTTTAATATTAGAAATAAGTGCTACTTTTGAAAAACCGGCAGCATGAATTTCAGCAATGATTTTTACAATCTCGCCATAAGGTGCTGCCTTGTCACCTCTGATAAAAATTCTGGTATCTTTTTTTTCTGCGGTGATTTGAGTAAGTTTTTCTGCTATATGGGTACGTTCTATTTTGGTTTCAACTAGAAAGAGTTCACCTTTTTTGTTAATAGTTAAAACTAGCGGTTCATCTTGACCTGAAATTGGACTGGCTTTTGTTTCCGGTAAATCAACGTTAATACCGGCCACTAGCATTGGCGAAGTAACCATGAAAATTACTAATAATACCAACATCACATCAACTAGCGGGGTGATGTTGATCTCGCAGCTTATGCTACGCCTACTGCGTCTATTATATTGTGTATTTGCTAGTTTAAAGGCCATAGATTATGCTTTTTCCTTAACTTTATCATATAAGAGGACAACAAGTTTATGTCTCGTGAATTTGAAGTGTTCGATAAACCATACCTCTCACTTGCACTCAGTCATTGGTTCTCTCGTCATTGCGAAGAGCTTCAGGCAAAGCCTTCGCAATGACGACTTGTTCATTGAACATTCTCAAAATTTTGAGTTGGTATAGACGAAGGTCAAAATTGAAGAAGTGCTAGGAGTATTGAAGTCGAGCAGCGGAGCGTACACTTGAGTACGTGAGCAGCACAGATCTTCAAATACGACAACGCAATTCTCAATTTTCACCGAGTCTATCATATTTTTTCTTCATCAATAGCTCTAGATAACAGAGTATTTAATTCTCCTACAAAATCATCCATCTTATTACTAATTGATATTACCTTATTCATTAAATAGCTATGAAAAATTACAGCAGGAATCGCCGCAAGCAAACCAATCGCAGTAGCAAGCAATGCTTCGGCTATTCCTGGTGCAACTACTGCTAATGAAGTGTTTTTTGAAGCAGCAATGGATTGAAAACTATGCATTATTCCCCATACGGTGCCGAATAATCCGATAAAAGTTGCGCTTGAACCTACTGTAGCCAGGAAAGTCAAATTTGTTTCCAGTTTTTCTAGTTCACGGTCTCGTATTAAATGCATGGATTGTAAAATCCGTTCTTTTTGACCAATTTTTAAGAAAGAGTCCGTTTGATTTTTTCTGCTACTACGCTTGCATTCATGCATGGCTCCAACAAATATTGCGGACAATGGGTTGTCAACAGCGTTCTTGATGTTTTCATATAACTGATCCAGAATTTGTCCAGACCAAAATACTGCCTCAAAAGCAGTGATTTTTTTTTTAATTTTAATTAGACGTAAAGTTTTATCAAATATTATTGTCCATGACCAGATAGAGACAATAATGAGTAATAGCATCACTGATTTACTGACAATATCTGCAGAAGCTATTAGTGAAAAGATAGAAGAATTATTACTAACAGTAATATTAGCTACTTCGTTAACGGTTATGGTACTCATTGTGATTGCTTAACTAAATAATTTAATTATAGATAAATAACTTATTATAAAATATAATTTTAATAACAAAGATAAAAATTGGGGAAGTAGATTTGTTGGCAAATAAGATTTGCGACGAATTTGCGTTGATTGTTCCAGAAGGTCAAAAACTAGCCCTTTTAAACTCACAAAATCATAAGAATAAATGTCAAGTGATTCTATCACTTGATTATAGATAGCAATAAAACTGAAAAGTAGTTTTGCTACCAACAATGAGTTTGGAAAAGAAGTTTATTTATAAAATAATTCTCTACTATTTATCCAGCAAGTACATTTATTATTTTACGTCCTTTTTTGTGGGTAAACTCTACCTTACCTTCGATTAAGGAAAATAATGTATGATCTTTACCAATGCCTACATTTTGGCCAGGATGAAATTTTGTCCCACGTTGTCTAAAAATAATGTTACCAGGTATAACATATTGTCCATCAGATTTTTTAGCACCTAGTCTGCGACCAGCGGAATCTCTGCCGTTTCTAGAACTACCACCAGCTTTTTTCGTTGCCATCTTTCAATACCATTTATAATAAAATCGAAATATTATTTCTTTGTAATATCTAAAATCTTTATTTCTGTTAATTCTTGTCTATGTCCAGCAGTGCGTCGATAGTTTTGACGACGTTTTTTCTTGAATACTAGTATTTTATCATCTTTAAGCTGGCTAGTAATTTCAGCTGTTACAAGTGCATCCTTAACAATAGGAGTGCCAATAAAAAATGCTTTTGATGCTTCGCCAATCATCAATATTTCATTAAATTCAACTTTCGCCCCGGGAATACCATCAATTTTCTCAATTTTTATTTTGCTATTTCTAGCAACTTTATATTGTTTTCCACCTGTTCTAATGACTGCAAACATATTAATAATCAAATTACATTTTAAAAATACTAAGGTAGTATATACTATAGACTGCTTGAGTCAATAGTAATTTAGGCTGTATTAAAATTATAAAAAATTTCACATGTTTTTTACTAGATTTCTAATATTGATGATAGCTATTTTGTTGTCGTATATAATTCTTTCTAAGCCTTTATTACTGGAAGACACAGATTTTTCTCGAATAGTTTTAGATAGAAATAAAAAACTAATGCGTTTGACTATTTCAGTCGATCAGAAATATAGATTATATACATCACTAGATAATATAGCGCCGCAGTTTATCGAAGCAGTGTTGTTGTATGAAGATAAATATTTTTATAGCCATATAGGCATTAATCCTATTGCTCTATATAAAGCTTTTGTACAGACATATTTTGGAGGTAATCGTAAAGTTGGTGGTTCCACTATTACTATGCAGGTGGCTAGATTGAAATTCAAAATTAAATCTAGTAATGTCTTAGGCAAAATTTGGCAAATAGTAAAAGCTCTGCAGTTAGAATTACATTATTCAAAGAAGGATATATTAGAAGCCTATTTAAATTTAGTGCCATATGGTAGGAATATTGAAGGAGTAGGAGCAGCAAGCTATATATATTTAGGTCGTCAAGCACAGGACTTAAACTTATTTGAAAGTTTAAGTCTGGCGGTTATTCCTCAGAATCCACTCAAAAGAGCTCCAAATAGCGGAGTAGCTAATAATAAAACTTTATTAGCCAGGAAATTTTTATTTGAGCAGTGGCAGGAGTTGCATCCGCAAGATAAAGTTTATAACAAATTATTTGATTTGCCAGCTAAATTTAATTCTATACAAGATTTACCGTTTATAGCACCGCAGTTTACGTTAAGAATGCTTGCTACTAATAATCATCGTAATATTACCACTACAATAGATAAAGAAATCCAGAATTTTATTGCTCGTCAGCTTGAGGTTTACGTAAATACGTCAACAATTTATGGCATCAAAAATGCTGCTGCATTATTGATAGATTTTACTACTATGGAAGTGCTAGCAAGTGTTGGTTCAGCTAATTTCTCTGATGTTACTATTCAAGGTCAGATTGATGGGACAAGAACCAGGCGTTCCCCAGGTTCGACTTTAAAGCCATTTGTCTATGCTTTAGCTTTTGATCAAGGGTTAATTCATCCACTAACGCTATTAAAAGATACACCATATAATTATGGTAATTATTTACCAGAAAATTTTGACGGTGATTTTATCGGGCCTATTAGCGCTAAGGATGCGTTGATTAAGAGTAAAAATGTTCCGGTATTATATCTCGCTTCTAAATTGTTCAACCCAACTTTTTATGAATTTTTAAAAAAATCTGGAGTTGGCAAGTTATTGCCTGTAGATAAATATGGATTATCATTGGCTCTTGGTGGAGTAGAAGTTACCATGGAAGAGCTAGTAAAATTATATGCTATGCTTGCAAATATGGGAGTATATCAGGAACTTAAGAAAGTAACAGAGGTGCAGCCAAATAATTTTGGTATTAGTTCGCTATTATCACCGGAAGCTAGTTATATAACTCTAGACATATTAAAGAGCGTTGCAAGACCTGGATTAAATGCCAATATGTTGGGTAGTACAGCAATAAATTTGTCAGTTTATTGGAAGACAGGAACTTCTAGTGCGTTCCGGGATAGTTGGGCTGTAGGTATATTTGGTAAGTATGTGCTTGCAGTGTGGGTCGGTGATTTTCAGGGAAAAGTTAAGGGGCAGTTTATCGGCGTAAAAACGGCAGCACCATTATTTTTTAATATTATCGATTCTTTAACTGGTATAAGTCCGATTGAAGATTTAATTAGCTATAAAGTGCCATCATTAAAAATTACCAAGGTTTTAGCTTGCGCGGATACTGGCGATATAGATAATGACTTATGTCCTATTAAAACTGATAGCTGGTTTATTCCGGGCAAATCACCAATTAAGCCTAGCGGTATATATAGAAAACAAGAGAGACAACTGACATCCAAAAATAATTCTTATCAGATCAACAAATTTTGGTCTAGTGATCTGAACCAGATAAGTATAAATAAAAATCTTTTGTCGGCCACTACAAGTGTTTATGGAATTAGCAGTAATAGTTACCAGAAACCAGAAATTACCTCTCCTCTGAAAAATGTCGTTTATTCACTTAAAGTCAGTAAATTTATTACTTTTTCAGCGATTACTGATGCAAATGTTGCAACGCTATTCTGGTTTGTAGATGATCAATTTATTGCTAAAACCTATGCAGCAGAATTCTTTTTATGGCAGGCAACTATCGGTAAAAAAATCATCCGGGTCATTGATAATAATGGTTATAGTCATACTAGAGTTATAATAGTAGAAAATTAGTTATCATTTAGATCGTCATCATATTGTATTTGCGAGTTTTTTCCTGAAATATTTGCTGAGAACGGGTTATTTTCTTTGTTTTCGATATTTTTTTCTAAGTTAAAGCGCGCAGTTACCACTGGGTCATTAAGTGTTTTAACAAATTCTTCTACACTGACCTTTTGTCCTTGCATCATCGCTATAACCAATAGTTTTACTTGCTCTGAAACTCCATTTTGTTTGATTTCTACAATTTTTTTTAAATAATATTCTTTTTCTTGTTCTGAGGTAGGTATAGGTGATTTCTTTTTCATAATATTTTCCTGAAGTTTATGAACTATAAAATTTATGGCTACCTTATACATTAGCAATATTACATAATTAAACGTAATTTAACTAGATTATGTAAAATATCTATCAAAAGTGAGCGTTGTTCACGAGTTTTTTAGTTTAAACGTTAGTATGACACATACAAGACATCGTCACGAATAAGGAGGGGGAACATACTTATATAAAGACTGGATTGCTTCGATTTTTAACAAAATCTGTGATGACTTTTTCTAAAAACCTTGAACACCCACAAAATTTCCGCGCGGCGCCTATAGCTTAAATCGATAAGGTAGTGACTTTTTTGATGCTGTTTGTGAGTAAAATACCCTCGATGTCATCCCTGCCGCAGGCAGAGATCCAAAAAATCTAGTAGATTTTTACCCAGCTTAAGATTTAAGTAGAAAAAACTGGATTCCTGCTTAGCTTGGAATTACATCTGGTACCTTAAAAATCGTGAACAACACTCACAAACAGCATCAAAAAAGTCACTACCTTATCGATTTAAGCTATAGCTACACAATCTTCATTATTTTAATAGAAAGATACAGATTTTAACTATAATTCGGAACGAATTAGCTTATAGCTAAACCCCTATAAAACGGTTATAACATGTACTTTTCAAACAGAGTGTCTACGTCACAGCGATATTTCCTTCTTCTAGATTTAGCTTGAGCCCATTTTGGTTCAATAGGATTCAAATCAGGAGAATAAGGCGGTAAGTACTCCAATATATGACCAGCTTTTTCTATCATAGTTTTTAAATACGGACTTTTATGGAAACTTGCATTGTCTGTCACAACCACGGAATTATTAGGTAATTTCGGTATTAAATCTTGTTCTACCCAGCTGTTAAAAATAACTGTATTAACATTGCCGTCAAAAATTGACACGGTTAGCAGCGATTTACCTACTAATGCCCCTATAACATTAGTTCTTTTTGACGGATGCCAATCATGAACACCATAACACCTCTTGCCTTTTGCCGAATATCCGTGAGTTCTAGGCGCGCTATGGACAAACCCGCTCTCATCGGTAAAGACAATAACTTTTTCCTCTGCCTCGTACTTTTTTATCTTATTCTGAAATTCTAACCTCTCTTCTTCTTTTGCCTTCGGATGTTTTAAAGCTTTTTTTATACGTAATGTTCAACTTCTTTAATGCTTTTTGTATTCCAGATTTACTCACTCCTAACCGCCTCAGCTCTTTCATATTGATACGCGTCACTATATTGCACCACGTCTTCTCTCAATTTATCAATCGGTATTTTTTTCGAAGCTCTATTCCTATTCTTTAGAGGAGATATTTTTTTAGTCCATACAAATACCGTGTTTTTTCCTACTCCAAAACGTTTTGATATTGATTCAAAACTCATCTTCTCTTTTTCTTTGATAGCCAGTACTTTCTTTCTAAAATCTATCGAATATGTCATAACAATTATTTTAATTATACCCTTTGATTATAACCGTTTTATAGAGGTTTAGCTATATTAAACTAATTCAACTGTTTCAGCTATATCATGTATGGAGGAACAAGAATAAATATGGATAAGAGAGTTGGTAGTAAATTCCTATCAAGAGGTGATGATAACGTGAAAAATGAAGTGACAATCAAGTATCAACTTTTAAACAAAATATTTGAGATTGGCAAGCCAATTTCTGTGCGCGTTGCATAAACTCAAATCATGGGAAAAGGGGTATCAAAAATTCGATTGATGCAACAAAGCAGCAATGCTCTAGAACCTAATGCAATCTGTAAAACCAGAACTTTATGAAGCTACTACTTTATTTCTCCCAGTCGATTTTGCTTCATATAATGACTTATCTGCTCGTGATATAAAATCACTTATAGACTCACCATGTTTATATTCAGCTACTCCTATTGAGGTGGTTTTTGTCAATGGTGGGTAATTAGGTATAACGAAATTTGTTGTTTCTATGGTAGAGCGTACTCTATCTGCAATAGTTACGGCTTCTTTGAGATATGCTTCACTTAGTAATACGGAAAATTCTTCACCACCATATCTTGCTATAAGATCGGTAACTCTAAACAGATTTTTTAAAATCATTGAAAATGATACTAGAACGGCATCGCCTGCTTGATGCCCATAGCTATCATTAACTTGCTTGAAGTGATCTATATCCAGCATCAATAAACATAATGGCTTGTTAGTTTCCGTAGAAGTCTTGATCATTTGTTGAATATGAATATCGAAGTAACGGCGATTGAAAACTCCTGTAAGACCATCTTTAATTGAAAGATTAACACTTTGTTCGAGTTCATTGCGTAAATTATCCTGATATTTTTTCCTTCTTAACTGTGTTTTAATCCGTGCTAATAGTTCGTTTTCTTCAACTGGATATATAAAATAATCGTTTATACCTAGCTCCATTCCTTTAATAACCATTTGCATATTTTCTTCTTCAGCAAGCAGCATTAGCATAGTATGTCGTAAAATTTCTTTTGATTTTAGCATTACACTAATGCGCAAAGGGTCGCCTGCTTCTAATTGACAACTAATAATCACTACATCTGGAATATAAGTGTTAATTATACTATCAATATCCTCTATTTTTGTGACAATCTTAATTTGCGGCGATAGTTTTAGTAATGTTTTGCTTAAGTTACGTGCTTGAACTACGTCATCATTAATTATTAGTATTTTACTGTCTACAAAATTATCCTTTATTTCTATTGTCGAAGCTCCAAGAGCAGCATTGGTTTTATTTCTAAGTTTTAGTTCATCAATAATTGTTTTCATTCGTGATAGAGATTTTACACGAGCAAATAACGCTACATCATTTATTGGTTTAGTAAGAAATTCATCTGCTCCAGCTTCCAGTCCCTTTATTCTGTCTTCAATATCTGATAATGCTGTAACCATTACCACCGGTATATGAGTAGTTTCAGGATTAGCCTTAATTTTTATACAGGTTTCAAAACCATCCATTTCTGGCATCATTACATCTAATAAAATGACATCAATTTTATTATTTGCCAGTACATCAAGCGCTTTGACGCCGTTGTTTGCAGAAAATACAGTATAATACTCACTAAGTAGTTTCACCTCTAATAGCTTAACATTGGGTTCCAGATCATCTACTATCAGTACATTTGCAGTCATTAGTTTTTATTATTTGGTTCAATAAATTTGTGTAAAGCTTGAAAAAACAAGTCAATTGATACTGGTTTGGGTAAATACATGTCGCAACCAGAAGCAGATATCTTGGCTTCATCATTTTTCATGGCAAAAGCAGTAATTGCTATAATTGGAATAGATGAAGTGGCGGGATTTTTTTTTAATTCTTTAATGATATCTATACCCGATATACCATTAAGCTGTATATCCATTAAGATTAGATCTGGACGTTCATTTTCAATAAGATCAGGAATACCTAAACCATTTTTAGAGGTCATTACTTCATAATTTTGAATTACCAGCAAATCATGAAATAATTTTAAATTTAATTCATTATCTTCAACAATTAACACTTTAGATTGATGATTCATAAAATCTAAATATTTAGTTTCTAATTTTATAGCATTATTTTAATATATGCTTTTTTACGTAAATCCTCAAAAAACTTTTGTGCTTTTTGCGACATTTTTTTGTTTGTTAAAAAATTAGTAATGTAATCATTCTCTGCTGAAGTTATGTTATCTATTACCTTAGTACACATTAATACTAATTGGAATCCTTTGGCAGTTTCAAATACGCTGCTTTTCTGATTAATACTTAGATCTCTTATAATAGTTTGCAATTGATGATCTAGGGTACTAAGGTTTTCGTTAATGGTAATAGCTGTAGCAAAATTTGAGTATGCAGCATCTCTTACCTCATTACAAGTTTTTAAAGCTTTATGCAAACTATACATCTTTTGTAATGTTGGTGTTGTTTTATCTTTTGAGGTAAAAATACGAGCAGAGATTTTGGCATCCTTGCTGTTATTAAGTAAAATAGCTGCATCAATTTCTTGTGGTGTAACTGTCACTGATCTAGAGAGATAAGATAAGATATTTATTTTGATCAATTCTGCTGTTATTTGCTTACGAAAACTATCTGGATCTATATTTTGACTGGATAGATATTTAAACAAATCTTCTTTAGACATTTTATTTCTTTGAGCAATGGTGGTAATTGCTTCTTCCAATTCAGTGGCGCTAATTTTACCACCGACTTTTTTTGAATGTTGAAATAATAATTGTTCTTCAATTAAACTATTTAACACTGCTGTATTAATTTGAGCATCAGCTTTAGCATCAGGGTTATGCACGTTATTTAGCGTTATAACCATTTTTTTCCTCATCTGAAATTCATATAAAGTAATAGGTTCATTGTTAACTAACGCTACAATATTTGCAAGTGAACCTTTAGCTGAATTGATGATAAGAAATATGGATAGTATTAATAAGATATAAAAATATCTAGTATATCTCATAATTAGTTTTGTACTGATTAAGAATTTCTTAAGATCGATGCTTGTTGGTTGGTTCATTTCAAAGCTCACATATTTAATACTTTCAGACCTAAAGATATAGTCTTACTTCTTACCTTGGTTATACCTCTAGAATAGTCTGAAGTATAGTCATCATATAACTTGCCGGTTATACTAACACAATCAAAAGCATATGTCACCTTGATACTTTTATAGAGTAGTTGTGGTTTTCTGGTGGATATATCAACTTGTATTTCATAGCCAATCAACCAGGATGGTGTTAATTGATATTGGATGTCAGAATGAATTTGTTTTATATTATTAGTGTTAGCAGATAATTGTTTGTTATCTACTAAATAATATTGTTTTAAATTATTTAATTTTATAAAACTCAGAGTATATTGTATTTTATCATTATAAAAACGATTTCCTACCTCATCCATAATTGCTGTAAATTTTTTATTTTTTCTAAATCTATAAAATAATTCTGCGTGGTTAATATTTATTGCTAATCGGCCAACATTTTGTGCATTTTCAGTATTTGTGAAGTTATGTTTATGCAATAATTGCCCTAAGAATACATTGAAATAGTTTGTGTCCTTAAGCAAGGTTGTATTCACTCCATAACTTATACGTTTGCCGAATTCATGATAATCAAGGCCACTATAGCGATTGGCAAGAAATAAATTATTTTCTGATAATTCGTAGCGATTATTATCAATGAATGCAAATTTATGGTCGTTGGACTGGAAATCACGGCCTATAGTGGTCGAGATGATCGGTTCAATACTAAGCCCATATAGAGCAAAATGACTCATTAGTGGAATTCTCCAAGTTACTTGCAATTCAGGGATATGCCGGACATATGACTTATTATAGCTTAAACTATTGGCTGGTAAATTTGGTGTAGGCATATTGTTAATAAGATAGGCATCGCCTCTTGTTTGTAAATTAGTATTAAATAAATGACCATCGCTAGTTATAATTTGTTTGGTTGCAGCTATCCTTAAGGCAGAACGGGTTAATTGTTTACCTCCTGGTTGTTGGTACATAGAAGTATTATTGTTGATAATTAGCTGCAAATCTTCATTATCATTTAAATTTATTACATTTTTTGTACGAATTTTGGGTAAAATCAATGGATCGGTAGATTTAGAATCATCAACTTTTAATCCATAGAAATGTAGCCCCTCAACAGATAGGTAATTATTATTATGTATATTATTAAGATATAGTTTTGATGCTAAATAAGCGTCATGCATTTCATAATAATTTCTTAAATAAGCTTTATCGGAGGTGCGTTTTAAATCAAAACCATATTGATATTGATCTTTGGAAAAAGTGCCTAAGGCAAAGAGGTGATACCGATTGACATTACTATTTTTTATTATTTTACCTTGATCTCTAATATTATATGGGATTTTTCCATAACTACCCGAAATTATATAGCTACCATTGTTTATTTTATGACGAGCTTCTAACTCAAACAAATTATATTTCTTGGCTAATCTAGGTGTTAAAGTGAAATCCAGATTTGGCTTAGCTCTAAAATACAGTGGGATCCCTAGCTTATTTTTTTTAATTTCAGGTACTAATATTCCTGATTGAGCGCTGGCATGTGGAGTAGGGTGAGAGAAATAGGGCGTATAAAATACGGGAATCTTATATACTTCAAAGAACAGATTTTTGTAGCTAATGATTTGACGGTCAAGATCTATTATTGTTTGTTGTGCAGAAATTTGCCAAATTGGTTTACCACTTGATGGTATGTTGCATGGAGTAAAACAGGTATTAGCTAAAATGGTTTGTTGAGGATTTACTTTTTCTGCAAGTTTAGCTGCAAGTACAGTGTTGTCACTAAATTTAAATACAAAATCTGCAATGAGGCCAGCTTTTAATTTATCTTTAAGAAAAACTGTGGTTCCATAGATGACTTGCTTTTTATGATCTTGAATTTTAACATTGCCTTCTGCCCACAGTAAGTCATTGTTTATATCGTATAGGATCTTATCTGCAGTAAGAAGGTAATTATCCATAGTGATTTTAATATTACCACGTGCATAAATAAATTCTTCTGTTGCGTTATACTCAACAAAATCAGCAACCATGAATGCTGGCGTTTTAGCTGTAGGTATTGTAGTCTTGGCAGCAACTGTTACTGATATTAATAGTATCAGTAGACCACTAATCAAGAAAAACAGCGATTTAGTACTAGGCATTGCGTACAAAATTTTAAAGGGCTTATTTATGCGTTTTTTGTCTGCAAAATAACATAGATTTTTTGAAATAGGTATATTATTCCTACAAAATCTTTGTTATTTTTCGACTAAAAACTACCATAAATTAATCTTTATAAAATTTTGTATGCAGAACTTAAGAAAAATTGAATTAAACCATCGGCAAATATGCAAGTTAGACCTCTAATTCTGGAATATGGTGCTAAACCTATACGATCCTAAATATAGTAGTCATTCCGAACTTGTTTCGGGATCTCATCAGGACTTCATAAGATCCCGAAACAAGTTCCGGGATGACCTTTTGTGTCGAATGACCATTTGTGTTCGGGATGACATTAATGTGCACAGAATTGCATTAGGTTCAACAATTTTGAAGCTGAGTTGCTGAACCTATATAAGCGATTATCTTGAATATAACTCAACCACTAACTGCACATCAGGATCAAAAGGATAAGGTACGTCAGAAATCATTGGAACTCTAACAAATTTTCCTGACATTGTAGTTTGATCAAAAGTTAAATAGCCAGGGATGGTTCTTTCAGCTTTAGTTGCAGTTTCTAAAACTATAGGAATTTGTTTGGAGTTATTTTTTAGTTCTATAATATCTCCATCATTTAGTCTCTGGCTAGGTATGTTAACTCGTTTGCCATTAATTGTAATATGTCCATGCGATACTAATTGTCTTGCTGCAAAGATACTACGAGCTAGATTTATTCTATAAACTACGGCATCTAGTCTACTCTCTAAAAGGCCAACAAAATTTTCGCCAGTATTCCCTTTCATTTTTAAAGCTAGTGTAAATATATTACGAAACTGTCTTTCATTGACTCGGCCATAATGAGCTTTAAGTCTTTGCTTAGCTTTTAGATGCAAACCATAGTCTGATACTTTAATCATGGCGTTTTGTCCATGTTGACCAGGGCGATAATTTTTGGTATGGAAAGCGTCCTTACCATCACCCCAGATGCTGACTCCTAGTCTTCTACTTGCTTTATATTTAGACTTGATTATTTTAGTCACGTATCTTTCTCATCTTATATAAGTTAAAATTTCGCTTTGCAGTATATAAATTACCATAGCTAAAGTCAAATATTATTTGATTATAATAACTAGCAATATTGAGCTTTAGAAGTTAATATAGTGAAGTTTAAGATGAGGTGGTGCTGTGCAACAGTAGAGACTGAAAAAATGAGAATGTTCAATGAACATTCTCGAAAAAATATACTACACTGATAATATTGTAATATACTGAAGCTATAGGCACAAATTTTTTATTGTTTTGATATCCAACCACTTTAATAAGTTTCCTTTTATAATTTAAGCAACAAAGAAAAGGAAGAGGTCTGTTGATGTAGTTGGAGAATTATGGAGACTTGCTTGACGTCCAAAATCTCAGTTTCTCTACTTACCTATAGACCTTTATTATACATGCAACAAAACCATTCCTATTACCTACATAATCACTCAAAGATGCTTTGTGCTAATGGTATAATTACTTCCTCACCCACTAAGGTGCTTTCTATTATTAAATCTAGTGCTTCATCACCACCAAACAAGATGCTTTCTACTACTAAATCTAGTGCTTCATCTGCGCGCAGATTTTGTATAAATCTCGGGTCTGTCTTATGCGCAGTTAAGGTGCGAGTAAAATCATTGGCAGAAGTAGGAATGATGGAGATAGAACTTAATTTTTGCTTTATATCTTCGTGCTGATGTGCCTGTAGATATTGATCGATCCCATGGAGAGTGATCACTACTTCCTGTTTTTCCTCTACGTTGTTTACATAATTATCATCGTAATAATTATCATCGTAATATTCTTTTTTCATAAATTACTCTCATTTATTGATAGTGAATGCATCCCTATTTAATATACTACCAAAGCATATTTTGTCAATGGTTGGACAACTCATTGCGAGTTTTGACGACACAAAGATATTACGCTCTAATACCTTGTATTACAGCTTGCTAACATATCTGGTAGTCCAAACAAAATGTGTAGAAAGAGACAATATTAGAACCCTCAAAACATGTTATGTCCACCATTAATCGATAAAGTTTCTCCGGTAATAAAGCCTGCTTCCTCAGCGCATAAAAAAACAGCGGCTCGCGCTATTTCTGCTGGTTGTCCCAATCGCTTCATTGGAATTAGTGAAACTATCTTTTCTAATACCTCCATCGACATTTTTTCTACCATTTCTGTTTGAGTGTAGCCGGGAGAGATGCAGTTGACGGTAATATTTTTTGTAGCAGATTCACGAGCCAAGGCTTTAGTGAAACCAATAATACCGGCTTTTGCTGCTGAATAGTTGGTTTGGCCTAACTGACCAGCTTGGCCATTAATTGAACTTATGTTAATTATCCTGCCATAATTTTGATTGCGCATTTGATTAATGACGGCACTGCACATATTAAAGCAGGAGGTAAGATTAATGTTAATTACATCTTGCCAATCTGCTTTAGACATTTTATGCAGCATACTATCTTTGGTAATACCGGCGTTATTTATCAATATACTGACCGGTTTATTGAATTCTGTTTCAATGATTTGTACAGTTTTTATACATTCATCATAGTTTGCCACATTCCAATCTTTTATTTTAATATTTGTTGCTGCTGCAAATTTATTTGCTGCCTCATGATTGTTATGGTAATTTGCTATTACGATAAATCCTTGCTCTTTCAGAGCTATTGAAATAGCGGCACCAATACCTCTGGTACCACCAGTGACTATTGCTAGTTTAGACATATATAAATACTCGACATTTTAATTATGAATTGAAATTTGATATAAATTTCATACTTTTTCAAGTAATTTGTACAAAACGCCTATGTTACAAAATATATTACTATTTCTTCTGGCCATTATTGTGCCTATCACGACTATTGGTAATAATATTATCAGAGATTCTGAAATAGAAGAAACCATTCGTGCAATTGCGGAGCCAATAATCAGAGCTGCAAAATTGGAAGTCAAAATTTATCTGGTAAATAGTAATGAGTTGAATGCTTTTACTGCAGGCGGCAATCAAATTTATATTTATAGCGGCCTGATCAGTAAATTTCCAGAGATAGATGTAATTCGTGGAGTTATAGCGCATGAAATAGGGCATATAGTAGGCCGACATGTAGTTAGGCAAGCAGAGAATATTGATATTTATAATAAAGTGGCACTATCTTCTATTGCAGTTGGTTTGGCAAGTAGCCTCAGTGGTAATGTTGAGCTTGCTAGCGCAATGGTACTAGGTGGTATCCATTTTTCTGAGCGTTCATTGTTATCTTATTCTAGAGGATTTGAGTCTGCAGCTGATCAAACGGCGCTGAGGCTACTTGAAAATAGTGGCAATAGTTGTAAAGGGATGATTAGTTTCTTTGAATATATGGAGCAACAGCATCATGGCACTTTTGTTAATCCATATGATCAAACCCATCCATCAAGCCGTGAGCGACTTGTGCTTTTACAAAATTTTTATCAAAAATCTAAATTTAAAAATAGTAGTAATGCTGCAGATTTAGAATATAAATTTGCCAGAAGTGCAGCAAAATTATTGGCTTTTACCATAGATCCTAAAAAATTATCTGATAATCAGCTGCAAGAATATAATTCGGAAATCAGGCATTATATTAAAGCCATTATCTATTTCCGAATGAGTGATTTTAATAATTCGATCTTGCATATTGATCAGTTATTAGTATTAAAACCTAATGATCCTTTTTATAATGAGCTAAAAGGGCAGATTTTATTCGAATTTGGTAAAAAGGAAGCCTTAACTTTTTATACGATAGCAGCAAAATTAATGCCAAATGATTTATTGATTAAGCTCGGTCAGGCTATTGTCGGTATTACTATATACGAACATCAGTCAGAAAAGATGCAGCCGTTTTATCAAAGTTTGCAGCGAATTGCAGAGAAAGAAAATGATAATCCAGTAGTGCTGTATTATCTTGCTGTTTATTATGAACAAACAGGGCGTCAAGCAGAAAGTCTACTTAGCTTGGCAATGCTAGCATATAAGACTGGTAATTTGCCGGAAGCACAAAGATTAGCTCGTGCGGCAATCAAAGGCTTTAAGCTACATTCTCCTAATTGGTACAAGGCCAATGATATTATAATTAGTGAGACAAAAGAGTAGGGTGGTACGGGGTTTAGGAAAATGATGCGATATGATAGGTGGTATTATCTTTTCTTTGTTGGTAGATTAATTTTAAATATCATAAACAATAATAATATTGCTACTACCCATATATATAGATCAGCACCAAGGTATATTATATAATTGATCTGACTATAATTATTAAACACAAGAACAATTATAAGTGTTCCAGTAAAAACAGAAAAAATACGAGCAATTAAAAGTTTGTTCTTAAAACATTTAAAATTTGGCAATTGAGAAAGGTCATTAGTAAAAAGAATGGCAGAGGAATTGATGCAAGCCGTAATTATTGGTATAATTTGTGCCATTAATCCAATTATAATGCAGCCCTTTATTCCGTCATAAATATTGACGTTAACTGTAAGTGGATCATAATCTCGTAATAATACGCCTAATACACAAAATATTAATGTCATAAAAATACATATAATAGCTGTAGTGATAAGTGTTTGGGAAATTTGCGAGGTTTCTTTAAGATTTATCATTATTTGGAAAGATATTGGAGATAAGTTAGGTATAATAGCAAAAAGTAATAAGCTAAAAAAACTTTGCTCAGTTGGTTGTAGATCTTTAGCCACAGAATAGTGTGGAACAGTGGTGAGAAGTTGATAAAGGTTATCCATAGCAAATAGTGTTACCAATACTAAAGTTATAATAGTAACACAAAATACCAGAAAATATGTTGCATTAGTAAGAATTAGCGCTCTAATACCACCAAAGGTTGAATGAATAACAGAAATTAATATGGTAGATAAAGTTATATAAAAACTCAAATCATGAAAGAAATGTTGGGGAAATAATAATATGACACCATAACGCCATAATTTAATACCAAACACAGCGACAGATATACATAGGCAAATACCTAACACAGCAATGATAATCCTTATGTATCTACCGTATATTTCTCCAAGAGCTTCTGCAATTGATAAACTACTCAAAAAGTGTGGTGTAGAAATAAAATACATAGTTGTTAATGGTACAAATATTCCAAGTAAAATAAATACAATAAAATATGAGCTGCCATCGCGAATTATCGATGCTATCGTGGTAAAGTCACTACTAAACATGCTTATAATTGATATTATAATAACTGGATGGCTAAAATTTTTACCGCTAATGGCATAGTCTTGCAATGTTTTTATATGCTTACTTGCTAATAATCCTGTTATTAAGCTTATTAGCAAAAACACTATAATAATTGTAATATCTAAAAAACTGGTAACTTTATCAAGATTCTGAATTTCTTTGATCACCATATTACATTAACCCCAGTTGCCAATTAAAATATTTTATTAAACACTACAGATGCCGGTTCCAGCCGTCATTGCGAGGGAGCTCCGCTCCCGTGGCAATCCAGAAAATAATGATACTTAAGTAAAACTGGATTGCCACGGGAGCGGAGCTCCCTCAGCTCAGACGTAGAAATGGGAGTTTTTAGCAATTTTAATTGGCAACTGGCGTTACATTAGCTTTTTTTTAAAGATGAATAACATAATTGCATTATCCATCTCTCAATAATATATTAGATTTAGTATAGAATATTAACAAAATCGCGAATGTGCTTCACGAAGTTGTTCCAACTCTCTAGAAATTTTTTCTTGCTGCCTGTCGTTTACATCTTTAAGGATGGTCTGTTCTACTTTGGATTCCATGTATATTCGAGCTGCGGTACTAAGTGCAGAATCTCTACTTGATCCGATGTCAACGGATGGTGCTAGATCCAAATCTGTCGCTTCCTGCAGTGCCAGTTGTTAGATTAGTTAAAGGATTAAGCGGTGAAAATGTACCAACATTTAAATATTCGGTGTATCACAAATCTTTGCACGAAGCTCCCAAGCGCTATAATCCCATGAATCATATTGTTGCCCTTTTTTTATGGTTACACAAGTATTTATTGCTTTATTAATATTTTCTGAGAGAGAGTCATACTCATATCTGTAACTTCTTTGTCATATAATGATATAGTTTTACAAGTGCCGGAGTAAGGGAAAATTCCATATTTTTGATATATGGCTATGACTTCATCTTCTTTTGCTCGTTGCTGAGCTTTATATGGTGTAACATGAGAGCCTGGAATTGTATTAAGTATATTTGAAATATTGTCATATTTTCTCATGGCAGTAACCTCAATATATTTTAGTAATTAACTAAGCAAGAAAGGTTTGATATTTCTCGCTTAATTCAACTATAGGTTACTTTGAGTGATAATGCAAGGATAGAATAATATTATAATTGATCTGGTATAGTCATTAAACTATTAGATAAAGCTGATTATTTGTTCTTCACATAGAATACGATATATATTGGAGGTTGCTAGTAACTGATCGTGAGTGCCTCTAGCACTTAAAACTCCCTTATCTATTACCAATATTTCATCGGCATTTTCAATGGTTGAAATTCTATGAGCAATTGAAATTATAGTTTTACCACGCATGAAATTCTGTAATTCAGCGAATAATCTTTGTTCGCTTTCGCTATCTAAAGCGCTTGTGGCTTCATCAAGTAATAAAATTTCTGGTTGGTATAGGATAGCTCTGCTGATGGCTATGCGTTGTTTTTGTCCACCAGATAGTCTAACTCCTTTTTCGCCAATTTGTGTATCTAACCCATCTTTTAAGTCGTTGACAAAATCCAGAATACCGGTAACGGTTGCTGCATGAATTATCTCTTCTTCATGTGCATCTGGTTTGGAGAAAGCGATATTGGATCTAATCGTACCAGAAAAAATACTAGGATCTTGAGGTACATATGCAATTAATTTACGTACTTTTGTAGTGTTTGTTACAGCAATATCCTGATCATCAATCATAATATTACCACTAGTAGGCAGGTAAAATTTTAATAGTAACTGCATTATAGTGCTTTTGCCAGCTCCGGATCTGCCGACAATCCCGATAAACTGGCCAGCGTGAATTTTAAATGTAATATTATTTAATATTTGGATTAGTGGTCGACTGGGATAGGAAAAGCTTACATTATTGAATGTTATATTATTTGCAGTAGCTGCCGGAGCAATGTTATTATGTATATTCAATTGTTGTTGAGGTTTTAAATTTAGCAGATCAAACACTCGTTCTATTGCGGCATATGGTTTTTGTGCTTCGCCAATAAATTCTGCGATGCCGCCAGCACTCATACCAGCGATAATAGCATAATAAATAAAAGAAATCATTTGACCTGAAGTGATGGTATTAGTGACAATATCTTTACTACCAATCCATATTACTAGAGTAATTGCAGCTAGCACTACCGAGATCGAGCCAGCAAAAAATACTGCTCTAATTTTTAATCTACGTGAAGCATATTGGAGATAAATATTGGTTTGATCAATGAATTCATTGATTTTGTGTTGTTGTTGATTAAATGCATATAAAGTATGAATATTGGTAAAATTTTCTGCTAAATTAGCAGCAATATTGCCTTGCAAAGTTAAAGCATTTTTTGATAAAACTCTCACATGGCGTCCAAGCTTTAATATCGGTATCAATAATAGTGGCACTACACTGAGTACAATTAAAGAAAGTTTAGTGTTATGGATAAACATTAGTCCCATACTGCCGATTAGCATCAACAAATTACGCACTACAAATGATAGTAGATCAATAATCAGTTTTGCGATTAATTCAACATCAGCAATAAGGCAGGAGATAATATTGCCGATCTTGGAGTCCTCAAAATAGGAAATATCAAGCTGCAGTAGGTTGATAACCGCTTCGTTTCTAATTTTAGCGGTAATTTTTTCTGCAACTTTATTTATAAAATAGGAGCGAAAAAAACTGCTGATACCAAAGATGATGATCAGCAGACAAATTAGTAATATTGAATTATTGACTGAGGAAATATATTTTGCAGTTAGACCATTATCAATAAGCTGTTTGAATGCTTGTCCAAGCATCAGTAAAGATCCGGATACACATATTATGGATATCATTACAATGATGATATCCTGTTTATAGAGTTTTATGTATTTTATTAATTTTAAGAATTGGGGAGTGTACATTGTTAATTATTTGTTGGTGTTCCTAGGCTACAATATATAGCATAGCTCTAGCTCATAAACTCGTTCTTGTGCTGCAAGCGTTATGTAAGCACACGTTATTATTGTTCAATAAATTTATCTAGTAACCATTCTTCGTTAATATCCAATCTTGTAAAACTAAATTTCCAATTTATGGCCTGTTTTTGAATTTTTGCAAAAGATGGTAACTTCCCTTTTTTTGCTATAATTACACGAGTTTCTAAGCTTATTAAATTAAAGAAATTACCAAATATTTCTTTGTATAACCTTGATTCTAGCTCATAATAGTTGTTGTTTTTAAAGGTATTGACCGCTACCACTCCATTTGGTTTTAAAATATTCTGAACATTTTGTATAAATTCTAATGTTAAAAAAGATGGAGGGACATAATCTTTAGTAAAAGCATCTATAATAACTATATCATAGCTATTATGATGAGAATTTTTAATAAAATCAAAACCATCTTCAACAAAGATTTGTGTATGATCATCTTCTTTAAATGCAAAATATTTCTTTGCTAAAGCCGGAATATCTGGATTTATTTCAACAATATCTAATTTGACTGAAGGTAGTATTGTATATAAAGCTTTAGCAACGCTTCCTCCTCCAAGGCCGATCATTAGAATTTTTTTAGGATTCTTATTCAAGTACAAAGTACCTAACACCATTTTTGCATAATCAAAAATTAGTTTGTCAGGTTTTGATGTCATCATACAACTTTGGATAACCTGACCAGGTGGTACAAATGATAAACAGCGCTTAAAATCAGCACTATCATAAACCCATATAGGTCCATATTTATTAGAAGAATGATGCAAAATTACTGTTTGAGTTGCTTGAGCTATAGCGCTTAAATAACAACATATGCTCAGAAAAATTACTGCATAGATATAAGAGCGATTAGTAATTTTGGTATTCATGATTTCTTCTTCATACTATTACATATATATGTGATATATATTACTATACGTCTTACTTCTTAAATTGAATTTGTAATTCATTAGTTAAAATCTCAAATAATTCTGAGCCGGTATGAGAGCGCCACTTGCCATTAGTATAAGAGAAATGATAAGGGCCACTAATAGGAGAAGCTAACCATATTTGCATTGAGGCGGAATGTTTGTTAATAACAAATATTCCTTTATTAGTAGAGATATTGATCATATCGTTGTTAAAATCAATATCAATTGATCCATCATGATCAAGTGATTCTATGGTATCGGCTATAAACAATAAAACTTGTTCAGCTATATTAGAAAATTCGATAGGTTGCATTTTATTATTTTTTAACAGCTATAATTTAGTGTGGAGTGTATCGTAAGGATAGGGTTTATTTTAGTAAAATCAAATATTTTGTTTTGTTATTTAATATCGAAATGTTTAGTATGGAAAGAATATTAACTTGTGAGACAGAATATTATTATCATTCTTACATAAATCTATGGCATTTATCAATCTGATACTTAGAAATCCATATATTCCATGTGTATTGAAGTAGTAAACAGTGTTTTTCAAAAGAAGCTGCTTGCTTTTGTTTGAAAAATTGATTATATTCAGCCGAAATTTTAACTTATTTTAGATGTGGGGAATTGAATGCCAACGAATAATCAGCTGGTCCGCTTTGGGCGGAAGTCAAAGATACGCAAAACAAAATCACCTGCATTAAGAGGCAATCCCTTTTTGAAAGGAGTGTGTGTTATAGTTAAGACAGTTACTCCAAAAAAGCCAAATTCTGCGTTGCGTAAGATGGCCAGAGTTCGTTTAAGTAATGGGCAGTATGTTAATGCTTACATTCCGGGTGAGGGGCATAATTTACAAGAGCACTCTGCGGTGTTAGTGCGTGGTGGTAGGGTGCCTGATCTACCAGGTGTGAAATATCATATAGTGCGTGGAACTTATGATACTCAAGGAGTGAAGGGGCGTAAACAAGGGCGTTCTAGATATGGAACTTCAGCGAAAGCAAAATAATATCAGTTTTTTAAATAATCATTAGAGAGAAATAAAATGTCGCGTCGTCATGCTGCAGAAAAAAGAGTGATCTTGCCAGATATGAAGTATAACAGTGTGTTGTTGGCTAGGTTCATAAATAATGTCATGCAAGAAGGAAAAAAAGCTTTAGCTGAAAAGATAGTATATGGAGCTTTAAATAGAATAGAAAAAAAACATCGTGCTGATCCTTTTGAAACATTTAATAATGCTATGCATAATGTTAAGCCTTATCTTGAGGTAACTTCAGTTAGGGTTGGTGGGGCAAATTATCAGGTTCCATCTCCAGTTGATGAAAGAAGAGGGTATGCTTTAGCTTGTCGTTGGATTATTGCGGCTAGCGTTAAACGTTCAGAAAAGGCGATGATTGACAAATTATCTGAAGAGCTGTTTGATGCGGCTAATAATCGTGGCGGAGCCATGAAGAAAAGAGAAGATACTCATAAGATGGCTGAGGCTAATAAAGCCTTCTCACATTTTAGCTCACGCAGAACCCAGAGGTAGTTAAATATGTCGACCAAAAAATTTGACTTATCGGATATTCGTAACATCGGTATTTGTGCTCACATTGATGCGGGTAAGACTACAACTACAGAGCGTATATTGTACTATACTGGCAAGTCTCATAAAATAGGCGAAGTACACGAAGGTGGAGCTACCATGGACTGGATGGAGCAGGAGCAAGAACGTGGAATCACCATTACTTCTGCTGCTACTACCTGTTTTTGGCGTGATCAAAGAATTAATATTATTGATACGCCTGGGCACGTGGATTTTACTATAGAAGTAGAGCGTTCGTTGCGAGTGCTTGATGGTGCGGTAGCAGTTTTTGATGGAGTGGCTGGAGTTGAGCCTCAGTCTGAAACGGTGTGGCGACAGGCTGATAAATATAAAGTACCAAGGATGTGCTTTGTAAATAAAATGGATAGAATGGGCGCCAATTTTTATAGATGCGTTGAGATGATGAAAGATCGTCTTGGTGCTAATCCGTTGGTTACTCAGTTACCAGTGGGGATAGAGGAAAATTTCAAAGGTGTCGTTGATTTAATTAAGATGAAAGCAATTATTTGGAAAGATGAAACTTTAGGTGCCGAATATTCGTATGAAGAGGTGCCGGATGATATGCTGAAGCAGGTTAAGGAATATAGAACTAATTTGCTTGATATGGCTGCAGAGCTTGATGATGTTTTGTTGGAAAAGTATTTGTCAGGTGTGGAGCTAACGGAAGAAGAGATAAAGGCTTGTATTAGGAAAGGAACTATTGCTGGTATTTTTGTACCGGTGTTATGTGGTAGTGCTTTTAAAAATAAAGGAGTACAGCCGTTGTTAGATGCAGTTATAGATTATTTACCATCACCAGTGGATATTGGTAAGGTTAAAGGAATTGATCTGAAATCTGGTGAAGAGCGGGATTTTGTGATTTCAGCATCAGGAAAATTCGCTGCTTTGGCGTTTAAAGTAATGACTGATCCTTTTGTGGGCTCGCTGACATTTGTTAGGATTTATTCTGGTCAAATTCAATCTGGTGCTACTGTAATGAATACTGTCAAAGAGCAGAAAGAGCGAGTTGGAAGAATGTTGTTAATGCATGCTAATGACAGAGAAGATGTTAAATTGGCTGTTGCTGGCGATATTGTAGCTCTAGCTGGGTTAAAATATACTACTACTGGTGAGACTTTGTGTGATGTTGATAATCAAATTATCTTGGAAAGGATGGAATTTCCAGAGCCGGTTATAGAGCTTGCTATTGAGCCAAAATCTACGCCTGATCAGGAAAAAATGTCTTTGGCTTTATCAAGGCTTGCGGCAGAAGACCCGTCTTTAAGAGTGACTAGTGATCAGGAAACCGGGCAAACAGTAATTAAAGGTATGGGAGAGTTGCATTTAGAAATTATTGTTGATCGGATGAGGCGTGAGTTTAAGGTAGAGGCTAACGTTGGGGCGCCGCAGGTAGCATATCGTGAAACGATAACTAAAGTCTATGAAATCGATTATACTCATAAAAAACAATCTGGTGGTGCTGGGCAATTTGCTAGAGTTAAAATAATATTCGAACCGCTAGAGCCTGGTTCAGGATTTGTGTTTGAGAGTAAAATAGTTGGTGGAGCTATTCCGAGGGAATTCATCCCAGGGGTTGAGAAAGGGCTAAAGAACATCAAAGATAGTGGTGTTATCGCTGGTTATCCAATGATAGATTTTAAAGCTACTTTAATTGATGGCGCTTTCCATGATGTTGATTCTAGTGTGCTAGCGTTTGAAATTGCTGCTAAAACGGCGTTTAGAGAAGGAATGCCAAAGGCGAGTCCTAAATTGTTGGAGCCGATAATGAAGGTTGAGGTAGTTACTCCTGATGAGTATATGGGGGATATTATTGGTGATTTGAACAGTCGTCGTGGGCAAATTCAAAATATGGAACCACGTGGTAATGCGCAGGTGATTACTGCCAATGTTCCTTTAGCTGAGATGTTTGGTTATGTGAATAGTTTGCGTTCTTTATCGCAAGGTCGTTCGCAATATAGTATGTTGTTTTCTCATTATGATCAAGTGCCGCAGTTGGTGGCAGATTCAATTAAGTCTAAAAAATAAACAAATATCTTTTCCTTTGTTTGTTAGATGGTATTAGTTGTAAAATTATGTTGATTAAATAATAAAAATATGATAGGAGTGTAGCTCAATTGGTAGAGCGCCGGTCTCCAAAACCGGAGGTTGCGGGTTCGATCCCTGTCGCTCCTGCCACTTAGCTTTATTTGGTGTATGTTAAAAGATAATAAGATTATAAAATTTTATGAGCAAGTTAAGCAAGAAGCTTATAAGGTTGTGTGGCCAAATAAAAAAGAATTAATTACTTCCACTTCTATAATAGTTGTTGCAGTATTGATTTGTAGTGTCATTTGTATGATATTAGATTATGGTATTCATGGTTTAGTGCGTATTTTGCTGAACATTGGAAAATAGTTGATTTTAGGAAGTTTAATTGTGGGAGAATGGTACATTATACATACTTTATCAGGCTCTGAAAAACGAGTAAAGCAAATGATTCTTGATCAGATTGCTAAAAATAGTATGTCCGAATTTTTTGAGGAAATAGTTGTACCAGTAATAGAAGTGTCTGAGATAAAGCGTGGTAAGCCTGTGAAGACAGAAAAGAAATTCATGCCAGGATACATTCTGATTAAGATGAAGATGACCGATCAGTCGTGGCATTTAGTGAAAAGCGTACCAAAAATTACTGGATTTTTAGGTGAAAAAAGTAAGCCATACCCACTTAGCGCAAAAGAAGTAAAGAATATTTTTGAGCAGTTAGAGTCGGAAAAGAAGGGGGTTACTTCAGCTAAACTATATGAAATAGGTGAGGTTGTGATAGTGACTGATGGGCCGTTTGACAGCTTTAATGGTGTTATAGATGATATAGATAATGAAAAATTACGGTTACGTGTATCTATTTCAATTTTTGGTAAAGCGACACCGATAGATTTGGCTTTTAATCAAGTGAAAAAGGTATAGCTTAAATAATTAGGTCTATGAAAATTAAGAATTACTGCGTATTATCAGAGGTCTGCGATGCTTATATATTTAGAGTATGCTACGTGACTCTGTGATTCCTAAATCTTCTTGATTTTGACCAATCAAACTCTAGTTTTTGTGTGAAGTATTAATTGTTAAATTTAAAAGGAAGAATGAATGGCAAAAAAAATTACAGCTTATATTAAGCTAACAGTGCTTGCTGGTAAGGCCAATCCTTCTCCGCCCATAGGGCCAGCTCTTGGTCAAAAAGGGCTTAATATAATGGAGTTTTGTAAAGCTTTTAATGCTGCTACGCAAGGAATGGATCCTGGAACTCCGGTGCCAGTTGTAATTACTGCATTTGAGGATAAAAGTTTTACTTTTATTACAAAAACTCCTCCTGCATCATATTATTTAAAGCAATTTGCAAAGATTGCAAAGGGTTCTGCTTCTACTAAAAAAGAGGCTGTGGTTGGTGTAGTAACTATGTCTCAAGTCGCAGAGATTGCAAAAATCAAGATGGTTGATCTTAATGCTAATGATTTGCAGGCAGCAGTTAAAATTATTTGTGGTACGGCAGACTCTATGGGCATTGAAGTGAAACAGGATTGATTATGAAAGCTAACGAAGACAAGAATAAAAAAGACACAGAAGGTAGAAAAGGGGCTAAAAAGTTACGTGCTGCCCGCAAACAAATAAATCAGCAAGTATTTTATGATTTAGAAAAAGCAGTAGAGGTTTTACGCAGCTGTTCTTATGTAAAATTTGATGAAACTTTAGAAATTGTCATGAAGTTGGGTGTAGATCCGCGTCATTCTGATCAAATGGTAAGGGGGGTTGTTGCTTTGCCAGCTGGAACTGGTAAAATTGTAAGAGTTGCGGTTATTTGTAGAGATGATAAAGTGGCAGATGCGCTTGCTGCTGGTGCTGATTCAGCTGGTTCTGTAGAGATTATCGATGAAATTAAAGCTGGTAAAATTAATTTTGATACATGTATAGCAACACCAGATATGATGGGAGTAGTTGGTGGGGTGGCAAAAATTTTGGGTCCTAAGGGGTTGATGCCTAATCCTAAACTAGGAACAGTAACCACTGATATTGTAACAGCCATTAAGAATGTAAAAAGTGGTCAGGTAGAATTTAGAGTTGAGAAAGCTGGGATAATTCATGCTGGGGTTGGAAAATTATCGTTTTTAGCTCAAGATTTGTTGAAAAATTTGCATGCAGTAATATCTGCTGTAATTAAAGCTAAGCCAACTGGTGCAAAGGGTACTTATTTAAAGGCTATGTATTTATCTTCAACTATGGGGCCTTCGATAAAAATAGATACAGCTACTATATCGCAAATAGTATAAAGGAGAATTTTGGTGTTAAGGTCAGAAAAACAGAAGTTTGTCTCAGAATTAGCAAAAGTATACCAGCAATCTGGGTCTCTAATAGTAACTCATTACCATGGTCTTACTGTTAAGCAGATTACGGTGTTGCGTAGATCTTTGAGAGAAAAAGGGGCTGGATTTAAGATAGTAAAAAATACGCTATCGAAGATAGCTGCTAATAATGCTGGAATAAAACAAATATCTGAGCTATTTTGTGGTCCTACAGCTATAGCCTATTCAGAAGACCCAATTATTGCAGCTAAGACGATTGTTGAATTTGCAAAGTTAAATGAACAGCTGAAGATTATTGGTGGTATAGTAGATAATCAGCTGTTAAATATTGATGAAGTAAAGCTAATAGCTAAGCTGCCATCGTTAGACGAATTAAGGGGTAGAATTATTGGTGTATTGCAAGCCCCCGCAACAAGAATTGCTACTGTATTGCAAGCCCCGGCTACAGGACTTGCGAGAGTGTTGCAAGCATTTGCAGATAAATAAATATTAATCAATTAGAATTTTAGAGGTAAATTTATGACAAATTTAACAAAAATTGTAGATGAGCTATCATCATTAACAGTAATGCAAGCTGCAGAGCTCTCAAAGCTGTTGGAAGAAAAATGGGGAGTATCAGCAGCAGCTCCAGTTGCTGCCGCAAGTGCCCCAGTAGCTGCTGCGGTAGTAGAAGAAAAAACAGAATTTGATGTTATTTTAGTAAGTTTTGGTGATAAAAAAATTGAAATTATTAAAGAAGTGCGTGCGCTTACTGGCTTAGGTTTGAAAGAAGCTAAAGATTTAGTGGAAGGAGCGCCGCAGCCATTAAAGCAAGGTATCAACAAGAGTGACGCAGAAGCAATTAAAGTAAAGCTTGAAGCTGCTGGTGCTAAAGTTGAAATAAAATAGTTGGCTAGTAAAAACCACTTGAGTTAAGTGTAGCAAATTTGTGTGGAATGTCTGGAGTATTCAATAAATTATATCAAGCTGTTATTTCGTACTTTGGGGTCTGAGCAGCGCAGCGGTACTTCAGTAAAAATCTACATGGATTCTTATTTAAGTTTTAGAATTACATTGTTGGTAAATAATGGATCTCTCTCACAAACTAAATCATGGGAGAGGATTTGAAGGAGATACGGAACTCGATCCCGCAGCACGCTTTAGGTTTGTTGCGGATTCTGGTGCCGCACCAGAATTCAAATCATCCGCAAGAACGTAGAGTTTGTGAGAGAGGTCTAATATAATTTGGTTGAGCTATTTTCTGAGTTTAGAGTTTGCTCATGAATTATCTGCGCCGCGCAAGCGTAGCTCTATAAGTTCAATTCAAGTGGTTCTTGCTATACTACTTTATATCTATAGGTTTATATATCCTTAATTTATAGACTTATAAAATTCTTCTTTGAGATGCAATTTTATAAATCTATAAATCATCAATCTTAGTAATGTTCGTCGTTCTATATTTATTACTATGAGTTATTTTATAATTTTACAGTAATAATAGTTCTACGTCGTATTTAAGATATAATTAAATTTTACTCTGGAGATTATATGGCGCAATCCTTGTCGATTGATAAGCGTATAAGAAAAAATTTCGGTCAAATAAATCTAGTAGCTTCAATACCGAATCTTATTGAAGTGCAAAAGAACTCTTATCAAAAAAACTTTTTACAGCTTGGAATTAAAGATGGTGAGCGTGAAAACAAAGGGCTGCAAGCTGTTTTAAATTCTATTTTTCCGATTCATGATTCAGCTAACACAGCTAATTTAGAGTTTGTGAAATATGAACTAGATAATCCTAAATATGACGTAGAAGAGTGCCATCAACGAGGTTTGAGCTATGCTGCGCCGTTAAAAGTGACTTTACGTCTTAGTGTTTGGGAGATCGAAGAAAGTACTGGTGCTAGAGAGATTAAAGGTATTAAAGAACAAGAAGTGTACATGGGTGATATTCCATTAATGACTCAAAATGGAACATTCGTAATTAATGGCACAGAAAGAGTGGTGGTTTCTCAAATGCATCGCTCTCCAGGTGTGTTCTTTTATCATGATGAAGGCAAAGTTCATTCTTCTGGAAAATTTTTATATTCAGCAAGAATAATACCATATAGAGGTTCTTGGTTGGATTTTGAATTTGATGCAAAAGATATCTTGTATTTTCGTATAGATAGAAAAAGAAAATTGTACGTTACAACGTTGCTTCGTGCCATTGGAATGTCGGCTAATGAAATCATAAAATTTTATTATGATACAATGACCTATCATGCTTCTCTGAACGGTTGGTCAACAAAATTTTTACCGGAATTAGTAACTGCGCATCGATTAAATAATGATTTAGTAGATGCGGATACCGGGGTGGTAGTGCTTGAAGCTGGGCAAAAAATAACTCCGAGACTTGCCAAGAAATTTGCTAAAGATGGAGTAAAGAATATCCTTGTAGAAAAAGAATTCTTACTTGAAAAATGTTTGGCTGATGATTTGGTAGATCCACAAAGTGGAGAGGTGTTAGCAGATATTGGTGAAGTGGTTACAGCAGATATGTTGCAAGCCATTGACAAGTTACAGATTAAATCTCTGGCTGTGCTTGCGATTGGTTCACAATCAGGTTCTTATATTCGAAATACCTTGTTTGCAGATAAGAATCAAGATCAACTTTCGGCGCTTATAGATATATTTAGAGTTCTAAGACCGGGAGAGCCGGCTACTTTTGATGCAGGACTTGCCTTATTCAACAGCTTGTTTTTTAATGCTGAGCGCTATGACTTATCTGAAGTAGGGCGTATCAAGATGAATGCCAGATTAGGACTTGATGAACCATCTAGTACTACAACTGTAACTACAGATGATATAAAGCATATTCTTAAAGTTCTAGTTGCACTCAAGGATGGTAAAGGACAAATCGATGATATTGACCATTTAGGTAATAGAAGAGTAAGATCAGTTGGTGAATTGATTGAAAATCAGTTTAGAATTGGTTTGGTAAGGATGGAAAAATCAATTCTGGAAAGAATTTCTGCAGTTGATATCGATGCGGTAATGCCTCATGATTTAGTGAACTCAAAAGTGCTAGTATCCGTAATAAAAGAATTTTTTAGTACTTCGCAATTATCCCAATTTATGGATCAAACTAATCCATTATCCGAAATTACGCATAAACGTAGGTTATCAGCATTAGGGCCGGGTGGATTGAGTCGTGATCGAGCTGGTTTTGAGGTGCGAGATGTACACCCTACTCACTATGGCAGAATATGTCCGATTGAAACTCCTGAAGGGCAAAATATTGGTTTAATTAATTCGATGGCTACGTACGCCAGAGTTAATAAATATGGTTTTATCGAGAGTCCTTATCGTAAAGTAGTGGAGGGTAGAGTTACCACGGAAGTTCAATATTTATCAGCAATTGAAGAAGGTAAATATAAAATTGCGCAAGCAAATGCTGCTGTTGATAAGGATGGTAATTTGCTGGATGAAGCCATTAATTGTCGTACCGATGGCGGTAATTTTGTAATGATATCCCCTGCTGAAGTTGATTTTATTGATGTGACGCCGATGCAAGTAGTATCAGTGGCAGCTTCATTAATTCCTTTTTTAGAAAATGATGATGCTAACAGAGCTCTTATGGGTTCAAATATGCAACGTCAAGCAGTGCCATTAATTAAAAGTGATGCACCATTGGTTGGTACTGGTATTGAAGGAGTGGTAGCTAGAGACTCTGGAGCATCAATTGTTGCTGTAAATGATGGTATAGTAGAACAAGTGGATTCGACAAGAATTGTTGTCAGAACTACTGAGCAAAAGAAAGATGGCTCTCCTGGGGTGGATATATATAATTTGCTTAAATTTCAAAAATCTAACCATAATACTTGTATTAACCAAAAGCCGTTAATAAAGGTTGGAGATTATGTTAGCAAAGGCGAAGTAATTGCTGATGGTCCAAGTACGGATTGTGGAGAAATTGCTTTAGGTAGAAATGTGTTAGTAGCCTTCATACCTTGGAGTGGTTATAATTTTGAAGATTCCATATTAATCTCTGAGCGTATAGTTAAAGATGATGTTTATACTTCGATTCATATTGAAGAATTTGAAGTAGTAGCTAGAGATACCAGATTAGGGCCAGAAGAGATTACCAGAGATATTCCAAATGTCAGTGATGAAAACTTACGTCATCTTGATGAAGTTGGAATAGTGTATGTTGGTGCTGAGGTAAAACCTGGTGATATTCTGGTTGGTAAAGTGACGCCGAAAAGTGAGTCACCAATGACTCCCGAAGAAAAATTGTTAAGAGCAATTTTTGGAGAAAAAGCTGCTGATGTTAGAGATTCGTCATTGCATGTACCTCCTGGGGTTACTGGTACTGTGGTGGAAGTTAGAGTGTTTTCTCGTCGTGGAGTAGAAAAAGATGAGCGTGCCTTGGCAATTGAAAAACAGCAAATTGAAAAATTAGCTAAGGATAGAGATGACGAGCTTGAAATTATTGAGCATTTTGTATTTATGCGTCTTGAAGCTATTTTAATAGGTCAAACTGCAGTTAGTGGTCCTAAAACAATTAAGAGTGCTACTGTCATTACTGAAAAAACGTTTGAAAGTTTGTCTCGTGGACAATTTTGGCAGTTTATTGTTGAAGACTCAGGCGTTATGAACGAAATAGAGCAGATCAAGCGTCATTATGATGAAAAGAAAGACATGCTTAATAAGCGTTTTACTAGTAAGGTGGAAAAAGTTCAAAGCGGAGATGATTTACCTCAAGGGGCTTTGAAGATTGTAAAAGTGTTCATTGCTACCAAGCATAAATTACAGCCAGGAGATAAAATGGCTGGTCGACATGGAAATAAAGGGGTGATTTCGCGGATCATGCCTGAGGAAGATATGCCGTTTTTAGAAGATGGTACAGTTATTGATATAGTGTTAAATCCACTTGGTTTGCCGTCTCGTATGAATGTAGGGCAGATTCTAGAAACTCATTTGGGTTGGGCAGCGGTCAATTTAGGTAAACAGATCGGAAATGTATGCGATCAATATTGTAGTAATCAAATCAATATTGATGAAATTAAATCTTTTGTTACGACAATTTTCAATTCTGAATTATTGGTAAATAAAATTCAGCAAATGTCAAAAGAAGAAATAATAGATTTTTGTGATGCAAATAAAAAAGGAGTTTATTTTGCTACTCCAGTATTTGATGGTGCAAAAGTGGAAGATGTAAAAGCAATGCTTGAGTTGGCAAAACAAGATGTTTCTGGTCAGACCAGGCTAATAGATGGGCGTACAGGGGAGTATTTTGATCGTAATATTACGGTTGGCTATAAATATTTATTAAAGCTACATCACTTGGTTGACGATAAAATACATGCTCGTTCTATAGGTCCTTATAGTTTGGTGACACAACAACCTTTGGGTGGTAAATCTCATTTTGGTGGTCAGCGTTTTGGTGAAATGGAATGTTGGGCGCTGCAAGCTTATGGTGCGGCTTATACTTTGCAGGAAATGCTAACTGTCAAATCAGATGATGTTGCTGGTAGAATAAAGATTTATGAATCTACTGTTAGAGGGGATAATAATTTTGAGTCGGGAATCCCTGAGTCCTTTAATGTGATGATAAAAGAGTTTCGTTCTTTATGTTTGAATGTACAGCTAGAGGATAGCACCACAACCTGATATACTCGGTGAATTTCAAGAATTGGCGTTGTCGTGTTTTGAAGATCTGCGCTGCTCACGTACTAAAGTACGCTGCGCTGCTGGACTTCAACACTCCTAGCTCTTCTTGAAATTGACCTTCGTCTATCCATGTGACATGTTCACGATGATGTCATTTAGGTTCAAATCAAGGATGAACTCTCTAGTGCACACTAGAAAAATAGTCATCCCGAGCGCAAACAACAGTCATCCCGAAACAAGTTCGGGATGACTGTTTGTGTTCGTGATGAGCAGTATGTTCGAAATGATCGGTTAAGATGAGCAGTATGTTCGAGAATTTCGTCAAGATATCAAGAATTTGTATTAAGAGTTAAGTTGAGGAAAATATTTATGGCAGGAATAGTTAATTTTTATGGACAATTGAGTAACACTCAACAATTTGATCGAATAAAAATTAATATTGCAAGTCCTGAACAGGTACTTGCCTGGTCTTTTGGAGAGGTAACCAAACCTGAAACAATAAATTACCGTACATTTAAACCAGAAAAAGATGGTTTGTTTTGTGCAAGAATTTTTGGCCCAGTAAAGGATTACGAATGTCTTTGCGGTAAATATAAAAGAATGAAATATCGTGGAGTTACTTGTGAGAAATGTGGAGTAGAGGTCACGAGCGCAAGAGTAAGACGCGAAAGAATGGGGCATGTTGAATTGGCAGCGCCAGTGGCTCATATTTGGTTTTTAAAATCACTGCCGTCAAGAAT
This sequence comes from Candidatus Trichorickettsia mobilis, assembly GCF_963422225.1. Lineage (NCBI taxonomy): Bacteria > Pseudomonadati > Pseudomonadota > Alphaproteobacteria > Rickettsiales > Rickettsiaceae > Candidatus Trichorickettsia > Candidatus Trichorickettsia mobilis. The sequence goes on along the minus strand of NZ_OY728607.1, from coordinate 698,088 downwards.
AAGTATTTTATTAGATATGGCAATGAAAGATCTAGAGAAGATCCTTTATTTTGAAAGCTATATTGTCATGGATCCTAGATTATCTGGATTACAAAAAGGCGAATTATTATCAGAAGATGGTTTGCAGCGCGCTCAAGATGAGTATGGAGAGGATAATTTTGTAGCGTCAATAGGTGCTGAAGTAGTACAGCAGATGCTATCAGAGCTTGATTTACCTGAGTTACGTAAGTCATTACAGTTAGAGCTTGCAGAAACTAACTCTGAAGTAAAACGTAAAAAATTAGTAAAGCGTCTTAAGCTTGTTGAAGATTTTGTCGATTCTGGTAATAAGCCAGAATGGATGATTATGAATATCCTACCGGTAATTCCACCAGAAATCAGGCCGCTAGTAATGCTTGATGGTGGAAGGTTTGCCACTTCTGATCTCAATGAATTATATCGGCGGGTAATTAATAGAAATAATCGTTTAAGACGATTATTAGAGCTTAAAGCTCCTGATATTATTGTAAGAAATGAAAAACGGATGTTGCAGGAAGCAGTCGATGCTTTGTTTGATAATGGTAGACGTGGTAAAGTAGTAAAGAATACTAACAAACGTCCTTTTAAGTCATTGAGTGATATGCTAAAAGGAAAACAAGGACGTTTCCGTCAAAACCTACTTGGCAAAAGGGTAGATTATTCTGGACGTTCTGTAATTGTAGTTGGACCAGAGTTAAAATTACATCAGTGCGGCCTACCAAAAAAGATGGCATTAGAATTATTTAAGCCGTTTATTTATGCCAAACTTGAGTTATATGGTATTGCGGCAACGATTAAAGCAGCCAAAAAAATGGTTGAGACAGAGAAGCCGGAAGTTTGGGATGTGCTGGAAGAAGTAATTAGAGAACATCCTGTGATGTTAAATCGTGCTCCGACATTACACCGCCTTGGTATTCAAGCATTTGAACCTCTACTCATCGAAGGTAAGGCAATTCAATTACACCCGTTAGTGTGCGCAGCATTCAATGCTGACTTTGATGGCGATCAAATGGCAGTACATATTCCGCTATCTGTTGAAGCGCAGTTGGAAGCCAGGGTGTTAATGATGTCAACTAATAATATCCTAAGTCCGGCAAACGGACGGCCGATTATTGTCCCTGATAAAGACATAGTACTTGGGCTTTATTATTTAAGCTTAGCTTTGGATGGTGAACCTGGAGAAGGAATGGTCTTTGCTGAGATGTCAGAAATTGAACATGCGTTGTATCATAAGGCCATTACTATTCATACTAAAATTAAATTTCGTTGTAATGTGACAAATATTGAGGGAGTGGTCGTTAAAGCAATAACTGATACTACGGCAGGTCGTCTAATTATTGGCGAATTATTGCCACAAAATCAGCATATTAGTTTTCAATTAATAAATAAGCCAATGACCAAAAAAGATATCTCAGGGGTTATTGATGCTGTTTATCGTCATTGTGGTCAGAAGGCTACAGTAATTCTTGCTGATCATTTGATGCAGCTTGGATTTAAATATGCTTGTTCTTCTGGCATATCATTCGGTATGGATGATATGGTAATACCAAAATCCAAATGGGCTCATATTGACACTACAGGGAATGAGGTAAAAGAGTTTGAACAGCAATATTCTGATGGTTTGATTACTTATGGTGAGAAGTATAATAAGGTAATTGATGCATGGTCAAGATGTACTGACAAAGTAGCGAATGATATGATGAAAGAAGTGGCAATGCCTTCAACTTCAGATCGTTATACTACAAGTCAGCAAAGATTAAACTCAATTTATATGATGGCCACCTCTGGTGCAAGAGGGTCAGCTGCACAAATTAAACAGCTGGCTGGAATGCGTGGATTAATGGCTAAACCTTCAGGAGAAATTATTGAAACTCCTATTATTTCAAATTTCCGTGAGGGATTAACAGTATTGGAATATTTTAATTCAACTCATGGTGCTCGTAAAGGACTTGCAGATACAGCTTTAAAAACAGCAAATTCTGGTTATCTTACTAGAAGATTGGTTGATGTTGCTCAAGATTGTATTATTACTGAGATGGATTGTGGTACCAATGATGGGCTAGAAGTTGGAGCTATCATTGATGGTGGAGAAGTTATAGTGTCGCTGTCAGAACAAGTTTTGGGTCGAACTACTGCTATTGATGTTTATCACACAATGACTAATGAGTTATTAATCAATGCTGGAGCATTGATTGATGAAGCCAAATTAGAGCAAATAGAAGCTGCCGGGCTTGATTCTATCAAAGTAAGATCAGTGTTAACCTGTCGTTTGGGCGAAGGTATGTGTGCTAAATGTTATGGTAGAGATCTGGCTAGTGGTACATTAGTAGCAGTAGGTGAGGCAATAGGAGTAATTGCAGCGCAATCTATCGGTGAACCTGGTACACAGTTAACAATGAGAACTTTCCATATTGGTGGAGCAGCAACTAAAGGAGCAGAGGTTTCTGCAATAGAGGCCTCATATGAGGCGAAGGTAAAGATTCTAGGCCGTAATGTGGTAATGAATTCAGATGGTCGTCAGATTGTCATGAGTCGTTCTTGTGAGATATTATTGATTGATGCTAAAGGACAGGAAAAATCTCGACATAAAGTACCATATGGAGCCAGATTATTAATTGATGAAGGACATACTGTGCTCAAAGGGCAAAAAATAGTAGAATGGGATCCTTATACTATACCAATTATTACAGAAAAAGCTGGTAGAATAGCGTTTAAAGATATGGTAGATGGTATTTCAGTTCGTGATATTGTTGATGAAGCTACAGGTATTGCTAGTAAAATTGTTGTTGAGTCCAAACAATATTCACGAGGAGCAGAACTACGTCCAAGGATACAATTGTTAGATGAATCTGGGCAGGTGATATTGTTGTCTAATGGTTTGGAAGCACGATATTACTTGCCGGTAAATGCCGTATTGAGTGTTGAAGATGGGTCAATGGTTTCAGCGGGAGATATTTTGTCTCGTATTCCAAGAGAATCAACTAAAACTAAAGATATTACTGGTGGCTTACCGCGAGTTGCTGAATTAGTGGAAGCTCGTCGACCAAAAGATCATGCTATTATTGCAGAAGTTGATGGTAGAGTGGAGTTTGGTAAAGATTATAAATCAAAACGACGCATAGTACTGCATCCTACAGATGGATCTCAACCTCTTGAGTATATGTTGCCAAAAGGTAAGCATGTGGTAGTTAGTGAGGGAGATTTTGTCAAAAAAGGTGATATGCTCATTGATGGTAATCCGGTGTTACAGGATATTTTGAAAGTAATGGGAGTAGAAGCTGTGGCGCGTTATATGGTTGAAGAGATTCAAGCCGTTTATCGCCTGCAGGGAGTAAAAATTGATGATAAGCATATAGAAGTTATTATTCGCCAAATGTTACAAAAAATAGAAGTTACTAATGTTGGCGATACTACTTTATTAGTCGGTGAGAAGATTGATCGTCGTGAATTTGCTGAAATGAATGCAAAATTGATTGAAAATAATTTGCAACCTGCACAAGGACATTTAATATTACAAGGTATTACTAAAGCTTCGCTACAAACGAGATCATTTATTTCTGCCGCTTCATTCCAAGAAACCACCAGAGTCCTTACTGAGGCAGCGATTGCCGGTAAAGTAGATGAATTAAGAGGGTTAAAAGAGAATGTAATCGTAGGTAGACTAGTTCCAGCAGGAACAGGTTTTTACATGAATAAAATGCGTAAGATAGCAGCAGCTCGTGATCTGGAACTAAATAAGGCAGCGGCGCCAGATAATTATTCATAAGATGATACGATAATCCATAATAACAGAGTTCTTGCAATATAAAATATTGTAAGAACTCTGTTGACTTAACCAAATATTTATTCATAATGCTGCTTGATGGTCGTGCAGTTGCATGAAATGTGGTTTAGATAAACTATTTTTTATGAGGAAAGTCCGGACTCCATAGAGACATGATGCTGGATAACGCCCAGCGGGGATATTAATCTCTAGGGAAAGTGCCACAGAAAATATACCGCCAAAATATATATTTTGGTAAGGGTGAAAAGGTGTGGTAAGAGCACACCGGTCGCTTGGTAACAAGTTACGCATGGTAAACCCCATCAGGAGCAAGATCAAATAGGTGTGATTAGAACTTAGTTCCTAAATGTCCCTGTTTAGAGGTCACACGGGTAGATCGCTTGAGGTAAATGGTAACATTTATCCTAGACAAATAACTGCAAAGGGTTACACCTTACAAAATCCGGCTTATAGACCATCAATCATTAATTATAATTTGTGCCAGAACTTCCAGAAATAGAGACCATAAAAACTGGTCTTGCATTATGTATCATCAATAAAATCATTATAAATTACGAAAAAAAATGTAAGGCCTTACGGCAAGTATTGTCCGATAATTTTGATATAGTATTAAATGCTAGAATATTAAGTATAATGAGTCGTGCAAAATATTTACTTATTAATCTTGATAATAGTTTTACTATAGTGGTTCACCTTGGCATGAGCGGTAGTTTTACCATACAGCAGGTGAATTATTCTTCACAAAAGCATGATCATGTGATTTTTTATCTTGATAATCAACAACAGTTGGTTTTTAACGACCCTAGGCGGTTCGGGATGATTTATCTATTACCGCAAGAAAAATTATTAGATCAACAAATATTTAAAGCTTTAGGGCTAGAGCCTTTAACAGAGCAATTTAACGCAGAATATTTGGCTAGTAAGTTAGCAAAAAGGCATAAAATAATCAAAAATGTAATAATGGATAATAATGTTGTCGTAGGAGTGGGTAATATTTATGCTTCTGAGAGTTTATTCATGGCAAAAATACATCCTTTAAGGCCTGCTTATAGTCTTAGCCAAACAGAGATTATAAATTTAGTGCTTGCTATTAAGAATGTATTAATCAGCTCTATAGCGGCAGGTGGTACTACTTTAAAAGATTTCATTAATGCTAATAGTAAACCGGGATATTTTCAACAAGAATTATTAATATATAACAGAGCAGGGAAGTCATGCTTCATTTGTAGCAATATAATAAGAAAAATAATTTTAGCTGGAAGAGGTAGTTATTATTGTGAATATTGTCAGGCAATATGAGAGTAATATGAAAATTGCAACATGGAATATAAACTCAGTAAGGCAGCGCATATCTCTATTGCAGGACTTTCTTGTAAAAGAAAATCCTGATATTTTGTTTTTGCAAGAACTTAAATGCGAAACAGAGCAATGGGCTCTTACAGAATTAGAAACACCATATAACTATTATATACATGGTCAAAAATCATATAATGGAGTAGCCATTTTATCTAAATTTAAAGCTAATGAAGTAGTTACAAATTTTCCAGCCAATCCGTGCTTTGAGCAATCCAGATTTATTGAAATTACTTGTAACACTGATATTGGTTTTTGTCGTTTTATTTCATTATATGCTCCAAATGGTGGTGAAGTTGACAGCGACAAATTTAAAACTAAACTCCAATTCTATGATGCACTAATTAATTATTTAGAAAATATACGTGCATATGATGAATCTTTAATTATTGGTGGTGATTTCAATATTGCACCATTTGACATTGATATATATTCATCGCTAGAGTTAAGTAATACTACCTGCTGCACAGTGGAAGAGAAATACAAAATGCGTTCGATATTAAATATGGGGTTTTATGATTTATATCGTTTGGCTAACCCTAATACTCAAGAGTTTTCATGGTGGGATTATCGGGCAGGGGCATTTGAGCAAAATAAAGGAATGCGTATTGATATGTTAATTGCATCAGGTCGAGCAGCCGGTCATTTTCAGAATAGTTATATTGACTATGACATGCGAGCGCAACATAAGCCTTCTGATCATGCTCCGGTAATAGCTTGGTAAGAAGAGTACATGTTTGAGTGCTAATTTCCCGGACAAACTTTATGTATGCTGCTGATCTGCGCTCCGTGTGCTTCTAGCACTTGTTCTTTTGGTGCGAGTTTGTGAGAGAGGTCTACGTTAATTTGATTCTTTCCTGGCATAAACGATAAATATAATTATTAAGCTTATAGCTAAAATAAACCAAGTAAGCGCATATTCCAGATGGTCATTTTTAATTTTAGTAAGATTATCAGCAAGGATAGGTTTGACAAAATCTGGTAAATCATCTGGTTCTAGTTGTAGTAAATAAAATTCAGGCAATTCTAATTTTAAAAATTGTGCTATCTGAGTTAAGTCCAGAATAAACCAGATGTTGTTTTTTAAATCGTTACCAGGAATAAAAAACTGTTTTTGTTCACCAGCAAGTATTATTCCACTTATCTGTTCCGGTGATGACGAAAGACCCATGGATATCTCAGACTTATACATTGATTTGAACCAACCTCTAGCAACTAAAATAAGTTGGTTATTATTTGTCTGAAATGGCGATAGTAGATAATAACCATCTTGTCCATGTTGACTAGCTATACGTCGATAAAGATGGATATCATGGTTAGTCAGAAATTTACCATGAAGATTAATTTTGGAATATATGTTTGCTTGACTCATCAATTGGATATCAAGCGGTTGATTATTTAAGTTATGACCGATATTCTTAAGCAGCAAATTTTTGTCTTGTAACCGCTGAAGTTGCCAAAACCCTAATAATAACAAGATGCTCACTGTTATTATGGTAAATAACAAAGGTAATAATTTTATAGATCTTTGTAATTTCATTTAATTTTTATATTAGTCAGATATTGATTTTATTGCATCCTAGTTTATCTATTTTGTTAATACAATAAATTTATGACTAAACTACGGATAGAAGTATAGCTAGAGTCAGTTAGAGCCTGTCAGATCAGTAGATATAAGAAGTAATTTTGTTGTCAAAACTCGTCTCCTTTCCGAAACAAACAAAAAGACTGCTTGCCGGTACTCGACTTCGTTTTTCCTAAAACTTCCTCTCTTATATCTACTGATCTGACAAGCTCTTAGATAGTGACAGTTAAATTTGGGGGTGAGTAAACGCAGCAATATTTTAATTTGTTTCGCACAACGAATCCTAACAAATTTGACTGTTAGCATCTAATTGACTGACGCTATATCTATATGATTAATGGTTGTAAATTGTAGATAGTTTTTGTACAAAACTAAGATTGAATTATAGTAGTAATTATGATAAATTTCATGGGAGTGTATACCGCAAAACTTTAAGATGATTTTGTCGTTGAGGTTAGCTGTGTTCTTCAATAATTTTAAAACTCATATTACATATTGGATAATTAATGTGGTGATTTATAGATATTGGTTTACTATCGTTATTTATACTGCCTTATTAGCAATAATACCCATGAAAACCATAGCTTTTAGTGGAGATATTATTGTAGTTTTAAATGAGGGTAAGATTGGAGATCAGAACCAACTATACGGTATAGCTGATGCAGTTATTGCCAAATTACCAAAACAATCAATACAGTATATACATAGCACTCAAATAATGTCTTTAAAACACATTCTTGATGGTGAATGCAAACAAAATAACAACACTATTTTGTTAACTTCTGGTTTAGAAGGAGCTAATATAATTAATAATATTTACCGTCAATCATGTCCTAATATATTCATAGTTAATACTACTCACTTGATATTTGATGAGCACAATCAAATATTGGGTAAAGCCAATTTAATAGCTTTACCGACATCTAGTATCGACTCAAATTTTTTGCAAGCAGCAGAACGAAAAGGTAGTAAAATTATCCAGACCATAGGAGTGGCTCATAATTCAACTCCAACAATTTTAGAGCAGCATTATAAAAAATATCAAAAAGATTTTAGTTGGTTAGCAAAAAAACCTAAAATAGCGATGATAATTTTGGGTGGTGATGCGCCGGCAAAAGATAATAAAATAGCAATATATACTGTTGCTGAAGCTAAAAAAACAGCCAAATATATTGGGAATTTTTGTAAAAATGGACAATATTCTTTAATGATCTTTAATGGTGCAAGAACTGGACTATATGATCCTCAAACTTTTAAAAAACGTGAATGGGTTCATCAGGGTAAACAAATAGATCCAGTTACCAATGCTTTTATCGAAGAGTTAGCAAAATACATGGATAAATCAGCATTTAAATTATATGATTTTAATCATAAAGTTGGTGGTTTTTATAAAGCAGGATTATGGGTAATAAAAAATGCAAAAGATGGTAAATGTTTTTTACCTGGAGAGTCAACGTCAATGATTTCAGAAGCGATTGATAATTTGGATGGCCGTACTGTTATTATCCAAAATAACGCCATGAATAAAACTCATAAAAAACATATAATGTCTGAAGCCGCTACGGGTAATACAATAATATTAGACCAAAATTTTCAAGAAATTAAAATGCCTATAACTTCTCATCAATATTCAAGAAAATCTGCGGCTACAGAAATAGCAGAGGCAATATTGAATTTTGCAAATTAAAAATTAAATAGAAAATTATGAGTGTAAGTTTTAAAGCCCCAGAAAATATTGTGTTAAAGCCTATTATTACGGTTTTTGGTATTGGTGGGGCTGGTGGTAATGCGGTAAATAACATGATTGCAGCAAATTTACAAGGCGCAAATTTTGTGGTAGCAAATACTGATGCGCAATCATTAGAACATTCCTTGTGTGATAATCGAATTCAGCTAGGAGCTACAATCACTAAAGGATTAGGAGCTGGAGCAGCTCCAGAGGTAGGAGCTTTAGCTGCTGAAGAGTCAGTAAATGAAATCATGGGTTACTTGGAAGGAAGTAACATGGTATTTATTACTGCGGGGATGGGTGGCGGCACTGGCACTGGGGCGTCTCCAGTAATCGCTCGCATTGCCAAGGAACTAGGGATACTTACAGTGGGAGTTGTGACCAAACCCTTCCATTTTGAGGGAGCTCATCGAATGAAAACTGCCGATAAGGGTTTGAATGATTTACAACAATTTGTTGATACTTTAATTGTCATTCCTAACCAAAACTTGTTTCGTATTGCCAACGAACGCACCACTTTTGCTGACGCATTTAAGATGGCTGATGATGTATTACACGCAGGAGTCAGAGGTGTTACTGATTTAATGATTATGCCGGGATTAATCAATCTTGATTTTGCTGATATACGTACGATTATGAGTGAAATGGGTAAGGCTATGATGGGGACAGGAGAAGCTTCAGGAGAAGATAGAGCAGTACGTGCTGCCGAAGCTGCTATATCAAACCCACTGCTTGATCATACTTCAATGCGAGGAGCGAGAGGGGTATTGATTAATATCACTGGTGGTAGTGATATGACTTTATTTGAAGTTGATAATGCTGCTAATCGAATAAGAGAAGAAGTAGGTGGTGATAGTGAAGCTAATATCATCTTTGGTTCGACGTTTAATCCAGAACTTAATGGTATTATCAGAGTATCAGTAGTAGCAACAGGGATTGACGCTGAGAATCATGTAGCCCATATCAAACCAACATATGCATCAACTAAAGCTTCCTCGGTAGGAGAAACTATATTACCTACAGCTACAGTAGCAACAACACCAACTACATCCGCTCCCACAATTTATGAAGAAGAAGTACCGCAATTTGGAAATTATACTATGACAGACAGCACAAATATTGCGCAACCTGCTGTTGAACCTTCAATTAATACCACAAATACAGCTTTTAGAACAACAGAGATGCCTGGCTCTGCTGGATCATCACAAAATCATAGTAATCCTCGTAATTCATTGCTGAGCAAAATGTGGAATTCTTTGAAGTCTAATGACAAAATTAGAACTGCAGATGATATTGATTATTATAAAGATCAAGTTTCACCATCAACTGGCTCAACTTCTAACAACATTCATGAAATCCCAGCTTTCTTAAGAAAACAGCAGAAGTAGCTGTTCTTAAAAATCAAAAGCTTGTAGCTCTTATCTATTATAACTTCTTTTGTTAAGAGCGTGTCCGAAAAGGTAGAGAGGTTTGGATATTTACCTAATTCCGGAAACAAAAATTTATGATATAGTACCTCAAAAATGAAGAGGCTAAAATTACATCAAACAAAATTTACCCTTCGGACTTAACGAATGAGCAATGAGGCATTATTGAGGGCGCTGTTGCATGAATCGGATTTTGAGGTAAAGTCGAGTTTTGAATAAACAAACAAGCTGTAGAAATAGTAAGGTAAAAGAGTTAATAAAATGACCATTTTTTAGATCACTGTCCGGAAAACTAATACAAGATCACAAGATCAGTAAGCTGCTACATGTCGTGTTTGAAGTAATTAAGAATAATAATCAATTTAATCCACATTTAGTACTTGATTCTTAAGACAGTATCAAAGCCTACTTCTACAACTGAGTTCCACGCTGAACTAATTAGAGTTTTCTACGTTCGAACCTATTAAATATACGTCGACATCTTTTTCGTCGGCTGATAATAGACTTACCGCTTCCGCCTCGTACGGCTCATCATTATAATGCGTTAAAGTGACGTCAAACGCGCTTTCTTTTTGTATTTTTTTATTATAATATTCTTTTTGCTTAACAAAACCTAGAGCGTCCAGATCCTGTTCGATCCGATTTAAGGCCTTTGTCGGCTGCGTTTTATATTTTTCGACTATCTTGTCAAAAGACCCTTCTTTTTTTTCAAGCAAGTGAAAAGCTTGCGATTTTACATATTTTTGGCTTTTCTTTTCAAATAATAGATTAAATAATTTTTCAAAAAGTTCCACCGAATCTTTTCCAGTCGTGCGTAATATAAGAATAAATTTCTTGATATCTACTTTATTTTTTTCGAAAGCTTGAAGAATAGGAGAAGGCTTAAGTTTAGTTTGTTCGTCTTTAGAAAACAATAAATCGGCTAGGTTTTCTAGGTTATAGGCTGCCTTGTCCATACTCTTGTTTAAAAGCGATAAGACAGTTTTAAACCCGCCGGGAACAAATTTCTTATATGCGGAATTAATTTCGGATTCTTTGTACGTATCTACGTCTTTTTCAAACAATACTTGAAAAACCGAGACGAAGACTTGCGTAGCCCGTGACCCCACGGTATTGATTAAGGAGGAGAAAAATTTAAAGTCGAAATTCGATTTTAAAAGAAAAGTCAAGATCGGCAATCCTTTGTCCGTTTGCAAAAAAAGCAAAAAATCGATATTTTTATTTCCGCGAACCAAATTAGATATAGAAGAAAATTCTATTTTTGGCGATAGTTCTTTTCCTAATTTATCTTGTAAATCGGCGAACTGCTTCTTCAAATCTTCTGCGGTAAAAGAATATTTGACCATTGACTCCGTTTCGTCAAACATAACGTCTTTTTCGTCATTTTCTTTTTTAAAGCCCTTTTCTTTTAGAAACAAGCAAAATTTATCTTTCCAACCGCCTTTGTAAGTATCTCTTATTTGCAAAAATCTTATATTTTGCGATTTAAAAAATTTTAATTCTTCCGATTCTTTATAAACCGAATCTTCTTTATAGAAAAATAACTCGATCGTTTCTTCAAAAGCCAAGATTTTTCCACCGCTTATAAAAGTGGCCAAGCCGTTCAAATCTAAAGTTCTAAGAGCCGTAAGTAAAGGCGATACTTCGTAGTCCTCCGCTTCGTTCTTTGAAAAAACTAATTTGACGAAACGTGACATTTCTTCGATAGCGTTCTTGTAGCAACCTTTTAGCAATATTCCAAGTAAACCTATCCCTTCCGGAAAAATTGACTTAAAAGCGTCAAGAATTTTCAATCCTTGGTCAGTTTTAAATAAAAATTTAAAAAATTTGGCAAATTCTAAATAACAATTATTGTACGGAGCACGAAAGATGCGGGAAAATAAAGTGCAATATTGTTTAGAATCTAAAACAAACTTTAACATTTCAAATCCTTCTTCTCCACTAAAGAAAATTAAAAAATTTTGTTGAACCGACTCTCTTGAAGATAAACTCTTACAAAATTTAAGAGCCCTCGGCTCTTTAGCGTTCAACTCTTTTTTTAATTCTTTTAACTCTTCCAAAGTATAATTTCTGGAAACGATATTTTCATTTTGAAGCTTCAAATCTAAATGATTTTCTGATATTTCGTCTTTTGAAAAAGACGAAGATTCTTCTTCCATTTCCTCTGCTTCTTCTGTTGTTATAAAAGATTTTTCTTTTGTATCGCTTGGAGGGATAAAGCCCTTTTGACTTAAAAGACCTTTAAATCTCTCTAATGTTTCCGTGCATTTTTTGCTTTTAATTACTCCAGATATCTCGTTAAAATCACAGCCTTGATCTTCCAAAAATCTGAATTCTTTAGATTTCGAATATTTTGTTTCGGCTACCTTAATAAAAAAACGATCAAAATATTCTTTAAAGTCGTTTATCCCCCCAACTCCTAAGGTACGAATAAACAAAGCTAGATCTATGTTATTTTGCGTGAAGGCTTCAAACATATGCGTGTATTTTTTATCTTGACCCAAAGATAAGTAGTGAAGGGCGTATATTTCTTGCACAGCTTCGGTTCCGCGACGATAAAATAAGTTTGAAAATTCATATAAAACGTCAACGTTAAACTTTTCTAATAAATCTTTGAAAATTTTTGAAGGCACATATCCAGATTCATCTTTAACGTATAAAACCTCGGATACTTCTTTAAATACTTTAAGCGTTCTTGAAATGTTGGTAAAAAAAGTAAAATCTAGTTCGGATTTTAATATAGCCTTTAATAAGGACAAACCGTTTTCGCCGCAAAAAAAATCTAAAACCTTTAGAATAGATTGTGGGCGTGTTCCTAGATTGGAGATAGAGGAATATGTTAAGTTTTCGCCAATTTTCTCTAATTTGTGTTTTAAGTCCTCGAATTTGCTTTTGAGACTTTCGCGTGAAAGCGGATCGGATTTATTTGAACCTATGAGTACAAGGGGCTCATTTGATTGTTTTTCGATAATCTCCTTATCGGAAGGCTCCTCCGGCTCGTATAACCCTTCTTCAGAAAATTCTTTTTTATTTTTCGTTGTGTCGATCTTAAGTTTTTTTCTTCCCTTCTCTAATTCTTTAAACTCTTGCCTTTTGTTTACACTCTTTAACTTACCGGACGTTTCTTTGATAATTTTTTTGTCCGAAGATTTCTTTGTCTTATATGATGCCTCTTCGAAAAATTGGCTATCTTCATTAAGATCGTTTTTTTTGATCTGGTTCTTTTCGGTGACTTCTTCTACGTCTGATAAGAATAGTTCTTCTAGATTTTTGCTTTTTCGAGGATGTGGTTCACGATTTATTTGTTTACCTAAAGATTGTATTTTTAGCTTCATAAAATTCCATTTAAAATTAGCTATTTTTTATCAAAGATTTCATTTAAGGTCAAGAAAATTTTATATATTTGCTTTAATTATTAAATATAATTAATTATCTTAATTAAAATAAATATCTGAATTTCAACCCACGGACTTCCAACCGATTTGTAATTGCTGTCAAGTCTTTTATGATCACGCTTCAAATTTTCCAATTTTCCTCTATACACAAAATTTGATTATCGCTCAATCTCATTCTGTAGATATGTGGTGTTACCTAGCAAATTACAGTCTTCTTCTTGAATAATATTTGTGTCTACATCAGAATAAAAAGTTAGTTCAGTAATTTTTGCCTCCTTCTTATTAAGATCTAAAAAACAGTTGTTTATAAATTCCTTCGTGACATTCTGTTCAGCATTGTCTTTGAATTGCTCTTTCAGCAATTTAACAATTGGTAAAAATCCTTTATCAGTAGCAATTTTTATAACATTCTGCCCATTATAGTCTTTTAATCCAATAAGATCTGGGGCTTTCTTTAGCAAATACTCAACTATTGGTAAAAACCCTTTAGAAGCAGCAAGATTTAAGACATGCTTCTCATTGTCTATCAGCGTTGGGTCTTTCTCCAGCAATTTCTGAACAATTAGTAAACGCCCTTCAGCAACAGCATGATGTAAGGCATTCCACCCATAATTGTCTTTTAATTGAATAAGATCCGGGGCTTTCTTTAGCAAATACTCAACAATTGATAAATGGCCTTTAGCAGCAGCAATATGTATGACATGTTGCCCCTTAACCTTTGAGTTAATAAGATTTTGGTCTTTCTCCAGCAATTTTTGAACAATTAGTAAACGCCCTTCAGCAGCAGCATGATGTAAAGCATTCCACCCATCCTTGTCTTGTAATGTCATCAGTTTTGGGTCTTTCTCCAGCAAATATTCAAGAATTGGTAAATGCCCAGCAGCAGCAGCAATATGTATAACATGCTGCCCCTTATAGTTTGCGTTAATAAGATTCTGGTCTTTCTCTAGCAAATACTCAATAATTGATAAATGCCCTCCAGCAACAGCATGATATAAGGCATTCCACCCATTGTTATCTACAAATGTCATCAGTTTTTGGTTTTTCTCCAGCAAATATTCAAGAATTGGTAAATGCCCTGCAGCAGCAGCAATATGTATGGCATTTTGCCCGTTGTTATCTTCTACTCTAATCAGTTTTGGGTGTTGCTTTAGCGATTGCTCAAAAATTAACTCAACAATTGGTAAGAACCCTTTAGCAGCAGCACTATGTAAAGCATTCCATCCATTACTGTCTTTTAATTTAATAAGATCTTGGTTGTGCTTCAGCAATTTCTCAGCACTTGGGAAGTGTCCAGCTTCAACAGCATAGTGTAATGCTGTTTTGTTATTGTTATTGATATCTTGAAGTATCAATATTGATTTATTAAATATATATTCGCATAATTCTTCTATAAAATACCAGTTCCTACATGAAGCTGCATAAAGTGGAGCATTTAAATTATGCAATGGCTTCTGCTTAAGAACTGTGTTTAACACGTTCAATTCGTAAGCTTGTTTTAACAAAAATTTAATACTCTTATTGTCGTTACGCTGTATCGCAACAATAATAGGAGTTTCATGCCTCTCGTTCTCATGGAAAATATTGTTTTTATCTATTTGACTTTCTATTATTATATCCATGCTAACAAGTTGATTCTGGTCATCTGGATTTTGTATTTTAAGTTTTTTTACTAGAGGATCATTTGTTTCATTTTTGTGCTGCTCTTCATATTAATTTTACTTATTAAATTATTAATATAGATTATAATATCTTAACTATTAACTTATTGCAAATTTTATTTTTAGCTCATTCATTTTTTAAGATATTGGTATTATAGGCTTTCGCAGCGATTCCAAATATGAGCTATATTAAATTAGGTTGGATTGGATATGGAAGTATAAATATTTTGTGAGTAGGAGGTTGTGAGTTATATTAAAAAATATAACATCAATAGTCGCAAAAATCATGCAAGAATATCGTTTAGTAATGCAATACAAAAATCTGGAAGGTAGATTTATAAATAATGATGTAATAATCTCTGGTAAAATCATGGCACCAAAAGAAATCGTAGACCTTATGTTAAGTTACTAAAAACCTTCGTGAATTAAAGCAATACAATGCCAATAACGAGTTAAAAATTGTTGATTATAATACTCGGCAAGATCAAAATCTTATTTTTACGAGTAATTTAGCTGAATGCACTGTCGAAAGTCTGATTAATCAAAGATGTAAAGGCAAGCAACATATGAAATGGTCTAGAGAAGGAGTTCAACCAATATTACAAATTCGTGCTTACTCAGCTAGTAACGATTGGCAATTAATCAGATATTTCGGTGATTGCATTAAGCACTTCTTTAAGATTATTTATAACGCCTTTGTGTATTTCGGGCGTTATTTTGTATTGTGCAGCTATTTTTGGGGTATTTGCAGCGCTTGTCTTCATCAATAATTCAAAAGCTTCTACGTTATTTTCATAAATGGCAGTTAAACACGGTGTTATAATGTTATCTTTGTCTATATATAAACCTTTGTTTATATCAATCTTGGCATATAGGTTTATAGACAAGAGTTTTTTTTTAAAACTCCATATGCTGGTTTGATTTAGCTGAATTTATTACAGCGTTTGTATGGAAGTGGCAAGGCGTCTATTGCCACTTAGACTTGGATACTTCTTTGATTCTTGCAACAACGTCAATATTTAGTGTCGCGTGCATGCTAATCAATTTTTGTTTGTAGAATTATATCTAATTTATATTTTTATTCAGCTTTTCTTTTTCTTGCGTAAGGTGAGTTATATAATATAATGTTATCGTAAATTTAATAAGTGAGTGACGTCATATGTACAAAAAAATTTTATTATTATTGGCTATTCTATCTTTTATACCAAACATTTTTGCTGATGATTTAAATCCAAAAACTACACAGAGTAAAAATAAAGTAACACAACATACTGGTCTAGAAATAACATCTCCATGGGCTAGACCATCAATGTCTGCTCAAGGCAATTCTGCAGCATATTTAGTTATAAAGAATAATTCAAATAAAGATTATAAACTTATAAGCGCAGCAGCAACAGATATTGCTAATAATATTGAACTACACAATAGTTTTGTTGATCAAACTGGAGTTAGTAGAATGATAAAGATAGATAATATTGTTATTCCAGCTGGGAGTACTATAACATTAGCACCAGGTAAAATGCATATTATGCTCTTCGGGTTACAAAAAGCGCTAAATGTAGGTGACAAATTTAATTTGCAGTTATTATTTGAAAATGCTGATACACAAACCGTAGAAGTTATTGTTAAATCTGGTAACTAAGCTATTTCTAAAGGCGTTGTTGCAACAATCAAAAAAGTATCCAAGTCTAAGAGCATGTCAGATCAGTAGATATAAGAGGTAATTTTGTTGTCAAAACTTGTCTCCGCTCCGAAACAAACAAGAGTACGCTGCGGTGCTCGTCTTCGTTCTTCCTAAAAATTTCTCTCTTACATGCAGTTTTCGAAGAGGTCTAGTAAAACTTAAAAAATCTATCTTAAGTTTTACTGTCATTTCTCAACTATAGCCTATGATACTATGTAATGACAGTGAATTTGTCTGATCTCACCTTTACGCATAAATATATGCTTACGCAGGTCCGCCATAAAATTCATCTGTCAGAATAAAAGTACTTATCTGCAACCTAAAACTCATTGGATTCTAAGTCCTGAATCTCTCCACCAAGTTTACTATCATGCAACTCAACGTAACTGACTAGATCAGTCACAACATTAGTTGCATCTACGAAATCTATCAACTCTTTTGTTTCTTGGTTAAGAGCACAATGAGTTCTTAACAAATCTAAAAACTTATTAGCTTTCTCGTGGTCTTGAAGCTCCATTTGTTGATAGTAATGTTTTATTAAATCAGGCTTTATACTAGTGAAGTCACCGTATAATTTTTCGGAGTTATAATGCATATAATCAAATAATGCTTTCATTTCTTCTATAGTGCCTTGCTTCATTTGTTCAAAAAATTCAGCCACCTCAACTGAGAAACCTTGATACACAGCTTCTTGCCAATCAGCTACTTGGCGATCATGTTCAAGCCCAGGCATAATTTTATTAATTAATTTATTTATAATATGATCATTCAATCCATAAAAATGGTAACTATCAATTTTCACATCATCTTCTGGATCAAATCCTGGCCCAGACTCAGCAAAAGTAAATACTTCATTAAATATACCTTGAACCTTGGTAGTATACCATTTCCAATTCTCAGGGGCTACTTTGTTTAAAATATCACTAAACCATTTTGTCACTGCAACATCAGATTGTTCGCCAAATACTGACTTTATTTTATAGTATAGGAATTTCAAAAATTTTACCAAAAATATTTTTTTGAAAATTTTAAAATTTTCTTTAAAAATTTGGTTGTTAAATTGTGATATTAGAAATTATTGACACTTGTATAAAAATCTTCTCTTAAAATCTATCTCAAAATAGGCCAATTTTTTAAAATTATATTAACGTGGCGTGAAGCAACGGTTCACCATATGAATATCACCGAGGCGTTCACAATAATTCATTGATCTTCACTAATAACAAGGGTGGAGATAAACCGTAATAAACCTGTCTCAGGCTCATAAATTGATTACAGTTTGGACAAGATAACGGATCTTTTTTAAAGTTTAACCAAATCATTAATCTCCAGTTCAATGACTTGATTTTCTTAGGTATAATTTGGTTTATCGCCTTATATACAATAGGTAGTTGTATTCCTCTAGTTCTGTTAGATAAAAAGCCGTAGTACCTTATTATTCGAAAATAACGATCGGGTATGTGCATAATCAGGCTAGATATAAACTGCAGTACAGGCATTGTGACGTGATCAATCGTGTTATTGTAGTGGTCAAGAAATCTAAACGTTACTTGCAGTCCATCATATTCCTCTATTCTTGCCTCAGAAATAGGAGGTCGTTTTATATATCGCCCTAAATAGTTTATGTTGCGTTTATGATCGTCTGATGGTTTTTGCAAATAAACATACCAACTGATTTCATATAGGCCGATCATCCAGTTGTTAAAATCGCCATCATTTTGATATTTCGACGGTAATTTCAAATTACTTGAGGCGTATTCTGAGCGAAATAACTCAAGAATTCTATGTCTCCACATTTTTTTAATAGGCTCGGCAGGGAAAAATAATTTACGCCAATTACCCTTGCTATCTATACCGCCGCAAGTAACCGATAAATGGATATGAACATTACGTTTTAAATCTCTACCGAAGGTGTGCAGGGCAGTAAATATAGCGACTACAATCTTTTTCTTTGTTGCTATTTCCTTAATAATTCCGGCGGCAACAGCAGAAATTAATCCAAACAGATTGCGATTAAGCCAAAATATTGGCCATAATGAGTCGGGCATTGTAAATGTAATGTGCTGCCAACGTGTCTTTGGTAGAACATTGGTAGCTTTACTTATCCATTGATCTGTTTGCTTCTTACCGCAACGAGAACAAAATCTACCTTTACAACTAAATACTACTGATTTACCGTGATCACATGTAGGGCAGCTATAACTCTTAAATCCTAAATATTTCGTTCCGCACAATATAACTTTAGTAACGTTAAAGATAATACCATACCTCAGCTCGCTATATTTTTCAGTGAAATCGACGCCAATTACCCCGATCAAGAAAAATATGTTTTATAGAGATTCCTTTACCGATTATTTCCATCTTTTACTCTGATTATTTGTAATGACTTGCATATTACCTTTGATAACAGAAGTTGGCAAGAGATGTAAAAAGCTAAGCTGCCACCGATAGGTGGCTTATCTTGTGCACTTGCTGTAATATCAAAAAAATAACCAACTCTTAAAATATTAATAGCATCAGTAATCGTCATCGGTCGGTTAAATATAACACCTTCGACAATATCATCCAAAGTCACCACATCGATTTTATTAAGATTAAGACCACACCGCTCTGATAATTCAAGAATAATTGCCGCAATGCTTGCAGCACCAAATTTATTATTGACCCAATGACCTTTCTCCCATAAATATCCATCACGCCATATATTCATATGTGGCCACGCCGGATAAGGCCTAGCATCCCAGGTCCATAAAAACATTTGCCCGATATATTCCTGCGACTGCCAATATTCAATAAATGCTTTAATTGCTTTACGCTGAATAGAAAAATCGATATCACCAGAAGAATATCTCGGTACTCCGCCATCAACACAATTAGGGTCAAAAAATACATTCGGCTGATTAGTCGCCTTATCTATTGATGGGAAGCCAAATTCAGTAAACCAGATCTGTTTCAACCGAGGCTGCCACTCGGTAAACATGCCATCCGGATTCTGGTGGCGATTTTCCCACCAGTGACGCAGATTTTTCCAGGCATATTCTGGCGCCAGATCATATCGGATTTCATTATCCGTATAATAATCAAACCCTTCTCCTGTTTGCCATCCTGCTACCATATCCTCAAAACTAATATTGGAATTGGTGGTTCTGGTTACTGGAAAGTAAGCATCGATGCCAATAAAATCGATATAGGGCGAAGCCCATAAAGGATCAAGATTATACCATCCTCCCGTAGTGTGATGGTATTCTGACCAATCAGCGGCATAGGTTACTAACACACTACCGACAATGGCTTTAACTCGCTCTGCTAATTTAATGAGCTCAATTACTGCCGGATATTGCCTCACTGTATTTTGCACTTTGGTTAAGCCAATAAGCTCTGAGCCGATAACAAAAGCATCAACATAATCTTTTACTAATTCTGCATAATGTAAGATAAAATTATTATAGCCTTCCTCTTTATTAAAAAACTCAACTATTGCTTCAGCAGTACCGGTTAAGTGACCACGCCACGGCTTATTTTGTATATCGAGAAACACCATCGGATAAAACATTATTTTCAAGTTACGTCTTTTTAATTCCTGTAAATAACGAACTATACTAGCATCATTGACACTACCGCCATATCTGGGATTACCGGCCTCATCTTTAGATATTTCCTTAGCTGTTGAGCGCGAATATCTACCAACTTGCCATTCTTCGGAATATTTTACATACTGATCATTAAACTCAATCGCCGGCTTGATTATACAATCAATAGCATCTGTACTATCGCCAAACCAGCACGCTACCGGTGCTATCCACTCCACATTCTCACATATTATCTGTAGCTGATTCAAGCTATAGACGCTATTGGCAATATTCTTATAATTATGAGAATTAATAATTTTTTTGGCAATATTAGTGCCAATACGCTTATGTTGTACTACCGTGTCATAAACAAATTCTCCGGATCCCGGAATCATTACTATTGATTTCACAATATCTTCAACTGTTGACTGTGCTTGGATATTAGCTTTTCTTATAACTTCAAATGAAAAATTAGGAACGGTACTGCCGAAATCTGCTAATGGTAATTCTTCGAAGATAATATAACTTAAACCCCGAAATGCTGGAGCCTGACCACCAGTGCTAGCAACAATCAAGCTATCCGGTAATTGTTCCTCAGTACCAAGATAGAGTCGACATTTATAATCGCTAAGATTAATTAAGCTATCATTAGCCCATACCCTAATAACATCAGCAATTTTACCTTCACAGATACTAACGGCAAATGACAAATAATACTCACATTCGGTAGTATGATGTAATTCTTTAACTTGATGAAATTGTTTGAAATATTTTTTTTCAGTAGAATTATTGCGCACCTCTTTAATCTGTTGTGCCCAAATAATCTTCCCACCTACCCTTGCAGTACCAAATATTAGTGGTATCACCTCGCCATACATTGCTCTGGATAAAGCAAAGCTATCTTTAACATTTTTAAAACGATGATGCTCTTCTACTTTATGCTGAGATTGCTCCAAATACGTTCCCAGCATGTTCCCAGCAAAACGACCGATAGTTGATAATATTCCACCACCAAAACTACTACCTATAGCTCCGCCTAAGATCGAAAAAATTTTTCCAAACATTATTTACCATTTATGTTATATTAACAAACCATTACTATAACATTAGTTGCATGCTGGACTAAGTATACTGCTCATCTTTCAAGAATTGGTTTTCTAAAATTTCGGATGCAAGTGTACGAAACAAAGGTCACTACGCGGAACTTGAGCACAACTCCCTCGTGAGCGTTGTTCACGGTTTTTAAAAAAATCGTCTGAGCTGAGGAGTGAAACGACGAAGCAATCCAGTTGAAATCAATGTTTTTTAGCTATTTTCTGGATTGCTTCGTCGTTTCACTTCTCAGCTCAGACGGTAGTTGTAGCTTTGTAAGCCGCTGACTTGCGTTCAATCTTAAAAACCTGTGAACGCTTACACTTATGTGAAATAGCTAGAAACAAGTTCGGGATGATGTTGGTTACATTTACCAACTTTTCATTTACTCGGATTATATACTTAATAATATAAATTAAAGAATAAAAATTATGACTAACAGAAAAACTAAACTAGCCATTAAAAAATTATATGGAATACGTGGATCTGTAATCGGAATATTTATGTTAGGAGTTACTGCTGGAATAGGATATGAAGAGATGGTAGGCATAGGTACCTGGCATAATTTTCATCCTAAAACAGACAAATTTAATGTCTGTTTTACTCCACCTTCAGGTTGTGGAGCATTAATTGCTCAGGAAATAGCTAAAGCTAAAGATACTATTTATGTGCAAGCTTATAGCTTTACTTCTCAGCCAATAATATATCAATTAATTGCAGCGATAAATCGTGGAGTAAAGGTGCAAGTATTGCTTGATCGTAGCAATTTAGATGATCGTCATTCTAAAATAACTGAATTACAAAATGCCGGAATTAAAGTCAAGATAGATAAGGTGCCAGGCATTGCTCACAACAAGGTAATAGTCATTGATAAGCGTAAAGTACTTACTGGCAGCTTCAATTTTAGCAAAGCAGCCGATCAGCGTAATGCTGAAAATCTGGTGTTGATCGAAGATGAACAGATTGCTGAAAGCTATCTCAAAAATTGGCTTAACCGCCAAGCACAAAGTTATTAAATATTCTATCTATATGCGGATAATATATGAAGCTACAAGTCATTAAAAATCTTAAATGTTTGTGCTATGTTGGAATTTTTGCATTTTTCACTGGCTGTAGCCATAATCCTAAAACTGGCTGCATTTTTATTGGCCGTTTCCAGCCATTTCATCAAGAACACCTAAAAATATTACAGAATGGTTTAAAGAACTGTCAAAGAACCCTTGTTATTTTAGGTTCAGCCAATGCTCCTCTTAGTTCTAAAAATCCATTTACTGTCCACGAAAGAGAGCAAATGATTCGTATAAATTTAACTGAAAAAGAAAATAAACGAGTTTTTATTGCGCCTGTCAATGACTTTAAAAAAGATCAAGAATGGCTTGAAGCAGTGAAAATCGAGGCCAAAAAATATTTTGGTAATTCATCAATTACTTTACTGGGCTGTTCAAAAGATCAATCTTCATATTACTTGCATTTATTTCCTAATTGGGCTTTAGACCTAACAACGATAGAGAATTCAATTAATGCTACCGATATTAGAGCTGATTTATTTATAAACTGGAACCATTGTCCTCTTGGTTTGCCAGATAAAATTTATCAATGGCTAATGGAGAATGTAACTAACAATGCTTATCGGCTTCGTTACTTATCAAAATAAGTTATAGCAAAGCCAGTTGGATTATGGTACGTCAATTTTGTAAGTCTCAGCTGTGTGCAACAAAAGTAATCTACCTCGCTCTGAAATTATTAACGTACCATAATCCAACTGGCTTTGCTATACATACTATGGCACTGTTAATAAAATAATTTAAAAGTGCCATAACAACTTCAAAACTCGTGAATCAACGCTCACAGATTATTTTACTAATTTCTTAGTCGATAGCCAGTTTTGAATATCCAGGCCATCAACATAATACAAATTGTCATAAAGATTAATATCATCACCACACTAATACCTAAGCTAACATCTGCACTTTCATAAAAACTCCACCTAAAACCGCTGATAAGGTAAACAACAGGATTCAAAAGAGAAATTTTTTGCCAAAATTCCGGAAGCATACTAATAGAGTAAAAACTTCCACCCAAGAAGGTTAGCGGGGCAATGACCAGTAAAGGAATCAGCTGTAATTGCTCAAACCCATCTGCCAAAATACCGATGATAAAGCCAAGCACACTAAAGGTAATACAGGTCATAAGCAGAAAAAATACCATCCACACTGGATGCATAACTTTAATAGGGACAAAAAACCCAGCAGTCAGCAGCACTATCGCACCAATGATCAATGATTTAGTTACAGCAGCACCAACATAACCAATAGCAACCTCAAAAGATGAAAGCGGCGCTGATAAAATTTCATAGATCGTCCCGGTAAAGCGTGGGAAATAGATACCAAAGGATGCATTAGCAATGCTTTGCCCTAATATTGTCAGCATAGTTAATCCAGGAACTATAAATGCACCATAATGCACTCCATCAATATCCTTGATATGCGTGCCGATGGCTGAGCCAAAAACAATAAAATAGAGTATGGTTGAAATAATCGGTGAAGCAATGGTCTGTCCTATGGTACGAAAAGCTCGCACCATTTCAAATTTAAAGATAGCCCAAATGCCGTGGTAATTCATGATTTACCTACTAATTGTATGAATATTTCTTCAAGTGAGCTTTGGCGTGTAGCTAGATCTTTATACTTTATGGCATTTTCTTTTAAGTTATCTAGTAAATTTGCTACCTCATTATCTTCTGTCAATGGATCATAATTGAAAACTAGCTGTTTTCCTTCTTCAGCAAGCTGTACATTAAATTTTGACAATTGTTTCGGAATTCCTGCAAGAGGTTCATGGAGATTTATTATTAACTGCTTCTTACCCAATTTTTTCATTAACGTTGTTTTTTCTTCGGTAATGATCAATTTTCCTTTATTAATTACTCCGATACGGTCTGCTATTTCCTCAGCTTCTTCGATATAGTGAGTGGTAAGAATAATAGTCACGCCAGATTCTCTAAGCACAGACATCTGTGCCCACATAGATTTGCGTAATTCTACATCAACACCAGCTGTAGGCTCATCCAGAAACAGAATATCTGGCTCATGTGACAGTGCCTTGGCAATCATCACTCGCCGTTTCATGCCGCCAGATAACATACGGATCTGCTCATCTTTCTTATCCCAGAGCGATAATTTTTCTAGAAGCTCTTTGATATAAGATGAGTTTGCTGGTTTTCCAAAAAGACCACGACTAAAACTAACCGTGTTCCAGACACTTTCAAATGCATCTGTAGTTAATTCTTGCGGTACTAAGCCTATGTGCGACCTGGCTGCGCGATAATCTTTTATATTATCGTTACCAAATACCTTAATGCTACCAGCAGTAGTTTTTACAATGCCGCATACAGCGCTGATCAGTGTGGTCTTACCCGCACCGTTTGGACCAAGAAGTGCAAATATCTCCCCTGGTTGTATTTCTAGATTAATATCATCTAGCGCTTTAAAACCGTTATTATAAGTTTTTTTCAGTCCACGAATAGAGATAGCTGTCATTATTTTTTAATCAAAGATTTTGTTGAAAGCTGGATCAATTATAAGGCTAATGCATTCGAGAACAAAATAACGAAAAATTGACTGTTTTCAAATTTCCACACAAGAACCTAAAGCAACATTTCTTAATACTGCTATAGCGTCTAGAGATAATATAAACACAGAAAAATGTCTGGTTATTTTATATTTAGATATTAAATCTTCATTAGCGTCGATTATAGGCTCAATAGTTAAGCTTGAAATTTTATGAAGGTTATTATTATCTTGATATAAGCCTACTACTCCTTTTTCTTTTTCACCAATACGCATTAAAAGAATATTAGTACTTTGAGTGCCCAAGCTATTGTCTACCACCATATTATTAGATGGTATTATTGGAACACCACGCCATGTGATGAAGCTTGCACCATGTATATCAACAGTTTTAAGTGCTATATGATTATGCGTACATTTTTTAGCAAATGCAGCTACAGCTTTAGGATTTGCCAAAAAGAAAGAAGGTTTATTCCAAACTAAAGATAATAAATCGTCGAAATTATCAGGGGTTAAGGATTTTAGCTTGGCGTCACATGACATAGCAGCAGAAATATTATGTAATAATCCATATTTTTTATTATTAATAATTTCCCATTCTTCTCTATCTTCTATCTTTCTGGCAGTAGTTTCTAATTGTTCATCTAATTGTTGGCTATAATTCTCATCATTATTTTTTGTATTTAAGGTTATAGTTGCTTGAATTATATCTAATTGATTCTCGGTTGAATTTTCTATAAAATTTGGATAATTGTCTGGATGTGGTGGTTCTGCAAATTCTGTTACGAATGATAGATTTTCATTGGGTTGTTTTATTGTTGTTAATTCTTTTTTTCTTACCTCAACTATTTCCTCTAATTGTTTCTTTAGTTGCGAATCACTTACTATCTTGTCAAAAGCTTCTTTATTTAAGACAATGAGGCTTCCTTTAGTGACAGCCGTAATAGTTGCTTGCCGTGGAATTTCTTTTAAAAGAGCCATTTCACCAAAATAATCACCGCTAGTTAATGAATTTAATATCGTCTCTTTATCATCAATAGTTTTATTAGTTACATTATATTGGCCATTAACAACAATATAGAATGCTTTAGCAATATCACCTTGTTTAACAATTACATCTCCTACTTTGACATTTTTTTGATATACATTCTGTATTATTTCTTTTATTAGTTCTTCCGGCAAAGGTTTAAATAAAGACACACATCTTAGTAAATCTGATAAAAAATAAGAGTCGGCTGCTGTTATGATGTTAGTGTTCTTTGGAATAGTAAGTCGTTGTTGTGGTGTTTTTTTTCAAAATTTATTGAACTAACCTTATAAACACTATTGCCAATATTTATCCAAGGCAACATTTTAAGCAACCAATTTGGAGATGCAAATGGTATTTGTATTAGTATAGGAGGATTTTCAAACATATTAATCGGTTCATTACTTAGCCATTGGTAAAGTTGTTCCTTCTTCTTTTATTAACGACTCATTGATTTTTTTATCAAGATCAACTTGCTTTTGCGAAGAGAGATTAGCAAGAATAATGGCATTAATAAAGAATAGTATAGCTAATATTATAGTTGTTCTTGTCAGAAAGTTAGCCGCAGAACGAGCAGTAACCATTCCCATATTACCTCCACCGCTACCACCGCCAATCCCGCTTAATCCATCAGTTCCGGTTTGTTGTAGTAGAATAACAGCGATCAGTAATACAGCGATTATAACATGAACAAAAAGTAATATACTCATGGTTGTACCAAACTAAAATTAAAATCAGAATTTTTTTGTTAGGCAATGCCTAAATATTTTTTAACATTTGTGATAATACCCCGGAGTCTAGAGCAGCTTTTCCTATCAATACTCCCTGGATATATGGTATGTTTAATATCTGTTGTATATTATTTAAATTTACCGACCCACCATACACCAAATTTATGTTATTTGCAATCTGAGTTTGATGACAAATAGAGTGGAGATGAGTAAAGATTTCTATTAATTGCTCATTCGTAGGGATCATATCAGTACCGATAGACCATATTGGTTCATAAGCAATAATAAACCTCTGTTGAATTAAACTGAGATCAGCTATCGAATTGATTAATTGTGTTGTGAGGAAAGTTTTGTAATCATACTTATCTCTGATAAATAATGATTCACCAATACAAATTATTGGCGTAACTCTATTTTGTATACAGTGACGAACTTTTTGTGCAATTAACTCATTAGTTTCACTAAATATATTTCTACGCTCACTATGCCCAATCACTGCATAATCTATGTTCGAGCTTTTTAGCATCATTGCCGAGAATTCGCCAGTATATGCCCCAGGATCAGCAAAGTGACTTACATTTTGTGCGCAAAATTTTATCGATTCAAACTTATTACTAAGATAAGCAAGATAAGGTGCTGGTGTTGCTATAATTAAATTATGCTGAAGATCTTGAGAGATAATGTCAAAACATATGTCTACTGCTTCAGCTAATGAAAAATGCATTTTCCAATTTGCGATAATAAAAGGTTTCATGATGAGAAATCACTTGCAGATATTGAGAATGCTAATTATTTTAGGTGTTTGTAAAGATAAGTAAATAGGTATTTGTAATTATTATGTTACGTGAAATTAGAAAAATGGCCAATAACATTGGCGTACGTATCTTTTTAGGAGTCGTAGTGTTTGCTTTTATTGGCTTTGGCATAAAAGATGTATTACAAGCTACCAATAATTTTGATTTAGTAACATTCTCCGATGCTAAGAATATTACCGAACAAGCTTTTTTAAAAGCAAAATCTGAGGAAATTGCGATTATACAAAAGCAAAATAATCTTCATTTAACCGATGAAGATATTAAAGAATTGGAAATTGATCAGATTATTCTACAAAGACTAATTAATAGTAGTATCTTCAATCATATTACGCAATATTATGATCTTAATTTGAGCGAAAATACCGTAATCCAGTTTATAAAACAAGCACCAATTTTTAACAATTCATATGGAGAATTTGATATTCAGATTTTTCATTCGGTGATTAGAAATTCTTACCAGAAAGAAGAAGAATACCTGCAACGTCTTAAAGAAGAAATTCTAAAAAGTGCTTTACTGAATGTATTCTCAGATACTTTTCAGGTTCCAGAAATCATGGTAAATAATGTCATTGATTATATGTCTGAAAAAAGAGATGTAGATTTAGTACAAATTGATCTTGATAATACCAACAATAAGCTTATATCCCCAGTACCTACTAGAGATCAGTTGACGCAGTTTTATCATGATCATCAAGATTCATTTGTTTTACCAGAAAGGCGTGATTTATCCTACATTATAGTTCCGAGCAGCATAATCAAACAAAGAATTAAGATTACTAATGAAGAATTAATGAATTTTTACCAAGAGAATATTGATGAATTTGATAATAAAAATTTTGATAAAGCTAGAAAGCAGGTTACAGCTTCGTTAAAGCAGCAGAAATTTGATGAATTACGAATGGAGTTTAATAAGAATCTAGAAGATGATGTCGCTAGCGGTGCTAGCTTAAAAGAAATTGTAGAAAAATATAACCTGTCTTTACAGAATATTGATAATGTAACCTATAATGATGTTATTAATGGAAAAACTGCTTTACTCTCTGAAGTAGCAGCTACTATCTTTGAAATGGCTGTAGAGGAAGTATCTTACCCAATAGAGGTAGGTAGTGACGGAGATTTATTATTAATTGAGATTAATAATATAAACCCTAGTATACTCGAAGCTTTTGAAGTAGTTAGCACAAAAGCAGAAAAGCTATGGCAAGCTCAGCATTTACGTGGGTTAAACTTAGAAAAATTTAATGAACTCGCAGTAAGCTACAATCCTAAAAATATTGATATTCAACAATTAAAACTATTAGGGGTCATAGTAGATCCAAAGTTTTTTATGATTAGAGCTGATTTAGATCATAATAATGCTTTGCCTACTGAACTTAACATGGTTATTTTTCAGACCAAATTGGGCATCAATACCCCAGTATTTATTAAAAATAACAAAGCATATTTTGCTCACATAAAATCAATTAAAACCGATAGTGCAAAAATACGAAATATTAAAAAAAGCAAGGGAGAGAATATTGCAAGCAATATAAAACAAGGAGTTATTGAAGAAATGATTCAATATTTTGGACAAAAGAATAAAATTAAAATTAATAACCATCATTCTATTTTAGGAATTACCGAGAATTAAAATTGCCAGAAACTCCTGTTCTCAAGCAAAAAGGATGGAACTGAAACTATACGAACTATACGCGTCAAGTTAAGGGAAAAGAAGGATATATAAACCCGTCAATACAACACTCCACTCACTTATAACTGTCTAAAGTTGGTTTAAAAAATACCGATGTCATTCCGGCTTTCGTCGAAATCAAGTTTTTTTACTTAAATCTTAAGTTGATAAAAATCTACTAGATTTTCTGGATTTTTGGCTTTCGCCGGAATGATATCGAGGGTATTTTCAAAAACCGTGAACTTACAAACAGTATCAAAAAAAGTTACTACCTTATAGATTGAAGCTATACACTTGTGGATCAAGCTGTAGTATCTCTTTCAAATCCTCTCACAGAAATTTATTGTGATTAAGTCTATTATCCAGATCTCTATTTGATAAATAACTTGATACTACCTTAATTGGTAAAGATTTTGCATATTAATTTAATATATATTCTATTTTAGTAAAATAAAATATTGACATATTAGTGAATAGATACTATTATATCAGATACATTTAACAACAAGGTATAAAATTATGAAACATGTGCATATTCCTGAAAGATTTAGAGAACTCAATGGAAAAATTGAGGAAACAACTGAACGTTTACTGCAAACAGCGGTAGAGGGTGCTATATTAACAATTCCCCCAACCGACTTAGAAGTGCTTACTGCTATTGCGGATGCAGGTGAACAATTAACAAATATAATTACGAAACTAAAAGGTAAATATGATTTACAAGATCTTGCTTGCTCACTATTGAGAGGATTTCCAGGATCTATTTATTTTTCTATGTATTATAAAGATTTAATTTTAGATATTTTTTATGGCCAAGGTATAATAATCGATCTTAATGCTAAAAGCCAAAATGGTGATTCTGTTTTGGATATAATAACAACTAGTAATGGGATCCACGCAATTAACTTAGGCGGTATTGTTAAAGCTATGTCCAAACATCAGGTAGATTGGACTCAAAAGTTCGGTGACGAACAAAATAACCTGCCACTATCTTTTTTAAAATCAGAAAATTATTGTTTTGGGGATAGGTGGGGTATTGCTAAGACTCTACTTAGGCAGACAGATGAGCAACAGATACCGTTATTTGATGTAAATTATAAAAATGATAATGGAGAAAGGTTAATTGATCTAGCGGATGGAGAGATTGAGATTATTAAAGCATTGCGTAATTTAGGTTCGGTAGAACCAAAAAAACCTATCTCTAGTATAATTAAGTTAGATCTAAGTAATGGCCGTTTAGATGGTTATGAACTTAATCAAATTAGTGCATCAGAAATCTTGACAATTTTACAGGAGAAATTTTCGCTAACCGAAGAGCAAATCACTCAGGAGATAAATGACTTTAAAAGCAATGATTTTAGTGGTTGGACTAATAGTAAGTGGCATAGTGTGCATAACCAATTAACTATACCAGCAGTAGTAGATCTATTATCTGGAATGAATAATGTTCATGATCGTCTGCCACAAAATTGGGATTTTAAGGCGGTGCTGGCTTCAATAATCTATATAGTTCGTACTAGTAATGATGAGATGTTGTATAATTCACTAATACATTGTTTAAGTGAGTTACATATGTGTGACCTGGGTAAATTAATGAACCTACTTTATGTGGTACAGGATCAAGTAAGTATACAGCAAGTTAATTATGAGAATACAGATTTTGTTGATTCTTTGCCTATTTTTGAAGAAACTATATCCAAGATAAGCCACCTATCGGTGGCAGCTTAGCTTTTTACATCTCTTGCCAACTTCTGTTATCAAAGGTAATATGCAAGTCATTACAAATAATCAGAGTAAAAGATGGAAATAATCGGTAAAGGAATCTCTATAAAACATATTTTTCTTGATCGGGGTAATTGGCGTCGATTTCACTGAAAAATATAGCGAGCTGAGGTATGGTATTATCTTTAACGTTACTAAAGTTATATTGTGCGGAACGAAATATTTAGGATTTAAGAGTTATAGCTGCCCTACATGTGATCACGGTAAATCAGTAGTATTTAGTTGTAAAGGTAGATTTTGTTCTCGTTGCGGTAAGAAGCAAACAGATCAATGGATAAGTAAAGCTACCAATGTTCTACCAAAGACACGTTGGCAGCACATTACATTTACAATGCCCGACTCATTATGGCCAATATTTTGGCTTAATCGCAATCTGTTTGGATTAATTTCTGCTGTTGCCGCCGGAATTATTAAGGAAATAGCAACAAAGAAAAAGATTGTAGTCGCTATATTTACTGCCCTGCACACCTTCGGTAGAGATTTAAAACGTAATGTTCATATCCATTTATCGGTTACTTGCGGCGGTATAGATAGCAAGGGTAATTGGCGTAAATTATTTTTCCCTGCCGAGCCTATTAAAAAAATGTGGAGACATAGAATTCTTGAGTTATTTCGCTCAGAATACGCCTCAAGTAATTTGAAATTACCGTCGAAATATCAAAATGATGGCGATTTTAACAACTGGATGATCGGCCTATATGAAATCAGTTGGTATGTTTATTTGCAAAAACCATCAGACGATCATAAACGCAACATAAACTATTTAGGGCGATATATAAAACGACCTCCTATTTCTGAGGCAAGAATAGAGGAATATGATGGACTGCAAGTAACGTTTAGATTTCTTGACCACTACAATAACACGATTGATCACGTCACAATGCCTGTACTGCAGTTTATATCTAGCCTGATTATGCACATACCCGATCGTTATTTTCGAATAATAAGGTACTACGGCTTTTTATCTAACAGAACTAGAGGAATACAACTACCTATTGTATATAAGGCGATAAACCAAATTATACCTAAGAAAATCAAGTCATTGAACTGGAGATTAATGATTTGGTTAAACTTTAAAAAAGATCCGTTATCTTGTCCAAACTGTAATCAATTTATGAGCCTGAGACAGGTTTATTACGGTTTATCTCCACCCTTGTTATTAGTGAAGATCAATGAATTATTGTGAACGCCTCGGTGATATTCATATGGTGAACCGTTGCTTCACGCCACGTTAATATAATTTTAAAAAATTGGCCTATTTTGAGATAGATTTTAAGAGAAGATTTTTATACAAGTGTCAATAATTTCTAATATCACAATTTAACAACCAAATTTTTAAAGAAAATTTTAAAATTTTCAAAAAAATATTTTTGGTAAAATTTTTGAAATTCCTATACTATAAAATATAATTCTAATTTGCTGATTATATCATTTTTTGCCACCTGTTGTTGTTCGAGATAACTATTATCAGATAATTTAACCAGCATTTGATTAACCATAGGGCATGAATTATTTTGCCCACGTTTAATAAATCTAATTTTATCTTGTAGTATAGGAATTTCAAAAATTTTACCAAAAATATTTTTTTGAAAATTTTAAAATTTTCTTTAAAAATTTGGTTGTTAAATTGTGATATTAGAAATTATTGACACTTGTATAAAAATCTTCTCTTAAAATCTATCTCAAAATAGGCCAATTTTTTAAAATTATATTAACGTGGCGTGAAGCAACGGTTCACCATATGAATATCACCGAGGCGTTCACAATAATTCATTGATCTTCACTAATAACAAGGGTGGAGATAAACCGTAATAAACCTGTCTCAGGCTCATAAATTGATTACAGTTTGGACAAGATAACGGATCTTTTTTAAAGTTTAACCAAATCATTAATCTCCAGTTCAATGACTTGATTTTCTTAGGTATAATTTGGTTTATCGCCTTATATACAATAGGTAGTTGTATTCCTCTAGTTCTGTTAGATAAAAAGCCGTAGTACCTTATTATTCGAAAATAACGATCGGGTATGTGCATAATCAGGCTAGATATAAACTGCAGTACAGGCATTGTGACGTGATCAATCGTGTTATTGTAGTGGTCAAGAAATCTAAACGTTACTTGCAGTCCATCATATTCCTCTATTCTTGCCTCAGAAATAGGAGGTCGTTTTATATATCGCCCTAAATAGTTTATGTTGCGTTTATGATCGTCTGATGGTTTTTGCAAATAAACATACCAACTGATTTCATATAGGCCGATCATCTAGTTGTTAAAATCGCCATCATTTTGATATTTCGACGGTAATTTCAAATTACTTGAGGCGTATTCTGAGCGAAATAACTCAAGAATTCTATGTCTCCACATTTTTTTAATAGGCTCGGCAGGGAAAAATAATTTACGCCAATTACCCTTGCTATCTATACCGCCGCAAGTAACCGATAAATGGATATGAACATTACGTTTTAAATCTCTACCGAAGGTGTGCAGGGCAGTAAATATAGCGACTACAATCTTTTTCTTTGTTGCTATTTCCTTAATAATTCCGGCGGCAACAGCAGAAATTAATCCAAACAGATTGCGATTAAGCCAAAATATTGGCCATAATGAGTCGGGCATTGTAAATGTAATGTGCTGCCAACGTGTCTTTGGTAGAACATTGGTAGCTTTACTTATCCATTGATCTGTTTGCTTCTTACCGCAACGAGAACAAAATCTACCTTTACAACTAAATACTACTGATTTACCGTGATCACATGTAGGGCAGCTATAACTCTTAAATCCTAAATATTTCGTTCCGCACAATATAACTTTAGTAACGTTAAAGATAATACCATACCTCAGCTCGCTATATTTTTCAGTGAAATCGACGCCAATTACCCCGATCAAGAAAAATATGTTTTATAGAGATTCCTTTACCGATTATTTCCATCTTTTACTCTGATTATTTGTAATGACTTGCATATTACCTTTGATAACAGAAGTTGGCAAGAGATGTAAAAAGCTAAGCTGCCACCGATAGGTGGCTTATCTTGTCGATCGCGTCAAAGAATATAGCTAAACCCCTATAAAACGGTTATAACATGTACTTTTCAAACAGAGTGTCTACGTCACAGCGATATTTCCTTCTTCTAGATTTAGCTTGAGCCCATTTTGGTTCAATAGGATTCAAATCAGGAGAATAAGGCGGTAAGTACTCCAATATATGACCAGCTTTTTCTATCATAGTTTTTAAATACGGACTTTTATGGAAACTTGCATTGTCTGTCACAACCACGGAATTATTAGGTAATTTCGGTATTAAATCTTGTTCTACCCAGCTGTTAAAAATAACTGTATTAACATTGCCGTCAAAAATTGACACGGTTAGCAGCGATTTACCTACTAATGCCCCTATAACATTAGTTCTTTTTGACGGATGCCAATCATGAACACCATAACACCTCTTGCCTTTTGCCGAATATCCGTGAGTTCTAGGCGCGCTATGGACAAACCCGCTCTCATCGGTAAAGACAATAACTTTTTCCTCTGCCTCGTACTTTTTTATCTTATTCTGAAATTCTAACCTCTCTTCTTCTTTTGCCTTCGGATGTTTTAAAGCTTTTTTTATACGTAATGTTCAACTTCTTTAATGCTTTTTGTATTCCAGATTTACTCACTCCTAACCGCTCAGCTCTTTCATATTGATACGCGTCACTATATTGCACCACGTCTTCTCTCAATTTATCAATCGGTATTTTTTTCGAAGCTCTATTCCTATTCTTTAGAGGAGATATTTTTTTAGTCCATACAAATACCGT
Organism: Candidatus Trichorickettsia mobilis; assembly: GCF_963422225.1. Classification (NCBI taxonomy): domain Bacteria; kingdom Pseudomonadati; phylum Pseudomonadota; class Alphaproteobacteria; order Rickettsiales; family Rickettsiaceae; genus Candidatus Trichorickettsia; species Candidatus Trichorickettsia mobilis. Next base: position 663,402 of record NZ_OY728607.1, on the reverse strand, counting down.
GTTTTTTCCTACTCCAAAACGTTTTGATATTGATTCAAAACTCATCTTCTCTTTTTCTTTGATAGCCAGTACTTTCTTTCTAAAATCTATCGAATATGTCATAACAATTATTTTAATTATACCCTTTGATTATAACCGTTTTATAGAGGTTTAGCTATATAATCATGGTTATTGTCACATAAATAGTGAATATTTAAGCAATAAGCGTAATGCAGTAGTGAAATTACCGATAGCTTTATCCGTTTTTGAAGCTAAAAGATTAGGAAAATTAATTTTAAAGAATGCTCAAGTCGAAGATAAGATCATAAAATTTATACTGCCGATAACCAATGGTCTGATATTTGAGCCGGTTGACTTTATCACCTTCTCTCATTTAAATCAAAAATATCAGATTAGAATAATTACGATTAGCATTAACAGGCTCTCACTAACAATAACCGGCATTGTTGATGATCTTACCAGCTATTATTTGCCGGTAATGATTGGGTTGCTAGATTTAACATATCAGGAGCCGATAGATCATAAATTTTTAGTAGTTGATTTACCGGTTGGGATGGAATTTCAGCTGCATGAGGCTTATGTGGCCGTATATTTATATAGTAATACTAAACAATCATTACATGTTTCATTAGCACTAGCTGATGGCCGACAGCTTGATTATATAAATATTGCTAACAATTTAATGCCTCGTGGTGGCATTGGCGTGTTAGCATCAGCACAAATAACATCGTCTGCCAATATCTTCTTAATTGATGAGCTATCCAGTTTCACTATATTTTATCGTGATTTTGAAAAAGATGTTGCTGCTGGTTGGAATTTAGCTTTATGCGGAGCGGAGATAATCAAATTCAATAAATGGTCGCAAGTCGCTGACAATTTATACCAAGTCAGTCAGCTTATTAGAGGGTGTTTTGCAACCGAGAACTATATCCACACTCATCTTGCCGGAGAAAATTTTGTTTTACTGAATAATTATGCATCATTAATTGCCGTATCAAAAGCATTGGAACAAAGAACCTTATCATTTAAATTGGCTAGACTGGAGCTAATGCAACAATTAGTTTTTAGCAATAAATCACAAAAATTACCAGCGCCTTTTATTGATCATTGCCAATTAACCGCAGGAAAACTTGAGGTTAGCTGGCGTCAGCGATCATGTCGTCAAGATGATTGGGTCTCAGCTAATATTAATGAGAAATGTGAATTTACTATTAATGTAACCACTGAAAATCAATCTCATTACTTTACTACTCAAGAACAAAAATTAATCATAAATTGTAATGAATTAGCTCTTAGTGGTGAGGTCAATATTAGTATAATGGCTCAAGATCATGGTACTCACCGCAAATCATCTGATACTACTATTAGGAGAATCTTAGATATTCGGGGATATAAGAGAATTTGATAAATATTATGATATAGATTCCTGCCTTCGCAGGAATGGTTATGAGCCACGGCAGGAATCCAGTAAATCTAAAATCAATTTCTCGCATATTAAAATAACAAAGGTATAAATGAAAACACATCATTATAATATTGATCTAATGACGCCGATGCAAACTGATAAGGAAATATTATTTAACGAGGCACTATTAAAAATCGATAGTTTTTGCAATAGTACTGTTCGTAATTTTATAGAGCAGCTCCCTGATACTCTGGTAGTTGGTGATAAATATATATTAGCCTTTGGTGAAAATGAAGGAGATATATGTTATTGTGCTGATCTGGCAAAAGGTTGGCAATTATTAAAAGCTAGAGCTGGGATGATTATTTTTGTTAGTGAAGAAAATAGTTTTTTTATTTTTGGTTATGAGCACAGATGGTTTAAGGTAACTACTGCAGTGCAAGCAGCACGTGAACATGAAGTTATTGCTGATAGTAATTTTATCGGAATAGCTGAGCAATTTACACTGCCAGCTACAATAAAATATATATCTTTATATTTAAATGACAATTGTGCGATCATTCTGGATCAGATGCAAACCGATCAATTTACCATAATATTGAAACAAAATTATTCAGTTTCATACCAAATCACTTGGCCACAAAATATTCTGTGGCAACAACGGCAGTCACATCAAATATCATCACAGACTAATGCGATGGATATTATTTCTTTTTATCGGATTGTTGAAACACAGTCTTTTGCGGCTGTAGTGGTGGGGCAGGGTTATAATTGGTAATTGGAGATATATTTTATGATTACATTACTAGCTTCAATGGTTGGTTTTATTGGTTCAATAGTACCGGAAATATTAAAGTTTTTTAAAGATCAGAATGATAAAAAACATGAATTGCAGATTATGGATCGCCAAATTGCTTATAGCAAACATGGTCAATCACAAACATTAGAAGAAATTCAGATATCCAAAGATATATTAGAACAAGCTTCATTATATTCAACTTATAAATCTGGCATTTGTTGGGTTGATGCCTTAAATGCTACAGTCAGACCAGTGCTTGCTTACAGTTTCTTTATCATGTACGCTAGTGTGAAATTTATCCAATATCAAACGATTTTATCAACGGCACCATTGATAGAATACATTAATATTATTTAGACTTTAGAAGATCAGGCAATTTTTGCTGGTATTATCAGTTTTTATTTTGGTCAGAGAACCTTTAGTAAATTATGGAAAAACAAATAATGCATAGATTTACTAGTAGTGCTGGTATTATGTTGATTAAGCAATTTGAAGGTTTTAGTAAAGTGCCATATATTTGTGCAGGAGGGTGTCCCACTATAGGATATGGTCATAAATTGGCTGCAAATGAGCAATATGATTCTTTGTCTGAGGAAACTGCAGAACAAATTCTGATCAGTGATTTATTTGGTGCAGAAAGAGCAGTGGTGCGCTATATTGATGTTGAATTATCAGATTATCAGTTTGATGCGTTAGTGTCTTTTACCTTTAATTGTGGTGCCGGAGCATTGCAGCGTTCAACCCTAAGACAGAAGATTAATTATCAACTTTATGATGAAGCTGGTACAGAGTTTTTGAAATGGGTATATGCAGGATCAAAAAAAATAATTGGTTTGGTGTGTAGGCGTAGGCTTGAAAGTCGTCTTTTCGCCGGTATACTTGGTGAAAATTGAGAATTGCGTTGTCGTATATAAAGATCTGCGGTGCTCACGTATTAAGTATACGCTGCGCTCCTCGACTTTGATACTCCTAGCACTTCTTCAATTTTGACCTTCGTATATCAGTATATCAACTGAGAAAGCTATAAGCTCATATCACGGAGTATAAATAATATGGGAATACCTGATCGTATCCAGTTAACTGGGAACGTATATATAAAATATATCGATGAGATTATTAAACCTAAAATAGGAGATATAATGCTCTTATTAAATGATGATGCTATTAGTGGGGTTGTTGGTGATTATGAAAATATGAGTGTAAGTGGTTATATTAAAGCAAAAATATATGATGGTCTGGTATGGCAAAATGTAAGTATAGCTGAATTTTGTACTGCCAGAGAACATAAATTTGCTAAAAAGCAACGTGCTATTGAATCAGCAGAATTATGTCGAGAAATTATTGCTAAGCATCGCAATACACTTATGGAAAAAACATATCGTGGGCACTTTACTATCATTTGAGGGAGCGTTCACGGTTTTAAAAAAAAAGTCGTCATTGCGAAGAGCGTTGCTCTGAAGCAATCCAGAAAATCTAGCGTAAAAAACTGGATTGCTTCAGAGCAACGCTCTTCGCAATGACGTTGGTCGTCGCTTTGTAAGTCGTACATTGACGTTCAATTTTAAAAACCGTGAACGGTCACTTTGAGAGGTCAATTCTTTCCATGAAGATTTTTTGCTATTTCTATATCAGACAAGGATGCGTTGTTTGAAGCTTTGAAATATGCAGTCACCAGTTTTTTTACATCAGTGATTAATTCAGTTTTTAATTGATTGTAAGCTTGGAGCCTTTGATTATTAAGTGCATTTATAGTCTCAGATTTCTTATATTCAAGTAATGCCTCAATTTCCTGGTTTTGCTTAGCAAACAAAAAATCTGCGGAAGCTTTAGCTTCAAGTATCATTTTTTCACGTATCGATGAAAGTTGACTTAGTTGTTGTTCGGTTTTGTTTAACAATAATTCTGCATCATTTTTTAATGATTGAGCTTCTAATAATTGTGCTTTAATTAGCTCAATTCTAGTATTTAATGCTTTGATAATAGAAGCTTTTATTGGCCTATAGGCAAAATATAGAAAAATAAGAAAACAGATAGCCAGGCAAAAGCTTTCATTAAAGAAGGACATCATTTAATCTTTTTATAACATTCTTGAAGTAGTTGTGAGTCTGGTGGTTGTTGGGTAATTTTTTGTAGTATAGAGCTGGCCAATTCAATAATTGTCTCATGTTTGGTTGATGCAAATAATACAATTATTTGATCCATTTCACTTTTAGCTAATGCTGTTTGTTTTGCTAAATCTTGATCAATAGTTGCGCGTTGTGCAATCATTAATTGATCTATAGCTGAAAGAGTTTCCTGCTTAATGTTTTCTGTAGCAAGTAGAATTTGTTTAAAACTATTATCATAGTCCTTTTGAATTCTTCTTACATTTTCTGCTGCGGTAAAAGCATTATTTGCATATTCATCAAGAATCTGCTGTCTGTTTGCTAAAATCTTTTCTGAAGTTGGTGCAATGATTTTTGATATCACTAGATATAAGCAACTAAATATGATTGCCAGCCAGAAGATTTGTGAAGAATAGGTAGAAATATCAAACTGAGGCATAAAAGAAATCAATCACGCTTTTGGCAAATCTGTTGTTGGTTGTCATTTTAAACTAATTAGAGGCTACTACTATCTCGAGCATAGGTCATTCCCTGAGTGCAATGGTCACCCAGAACATACAATACAATGTCACCACGAACACAGAAAGTCATCCCGAAACAAGTTCGGAATGACGTATGTGCTTAGATAGTCATGTTAGCTCAGTAGCCAATTAATAGTTTCGTCATGATATATTATTAAGAGAAAATTAATAGCATCGCAATAACAAAGGAAAATAAGCCCATAGCTTCTGCTAAACCTGCCCCTATAAGAGCAAGGCGCTGTAGTTGATCAGCAGCAGAAGGATTACGTGCGATTGCGTTTAGTAATGAAGAAAAAATATTACCAACACCAATAGCAGCTCCAAGCATTCCGAAAGCCATTAATCCTACTCCAATAAACTTAATAGACATCATTTCCATAGATATGTTACTCCCTTCAAATTAAAATTCTCGAAAACATTTATATAGTCAATGCAGATTAATAGCATCGTTTAAATATACACATGTTAAAATGGTAAATATATAGGCTTGTAAAATTGCCACAAAAACCTCGAAGCCAATCAAAGCCACAACAAATGGAATTGGTAAAATCTTTAACAATAACCCTAAAGATATAACAAACCCAGCTACCACTTTTAATAACACATGGCCAGCGATCATGTTGGCAGCAAGTCTTAAAGATAGACTTACCGGACGTGCAAGAAAAGCAAATAATTCAATAATAATCATTAGCGGTGCCAGCCACCACGGTGTACCATGGGGCAGAAATATCTTCATAAATTTCAATCCATGATTGGCAAAACTAATGATCACTATGGTAAAGAAGACCATCATTGCTAGAGCAAAGGTAATAGAGATATGACTAGTCACGGTAAAACTATATGGTATCAGACCGAGTAAATTACAGAGTAGGATAAACATAAATAATGAAAAGATCAACGGTATAAATTTTCGACCTTGAGTTCCAACATTTTGTTCCAACATTGAAGCTATTAAATTGTATAATAGTTCAGCACTCAATTGTAATTTTGAAGGAATTAGCTGCTTTGGACGTAATGCAACAGTTAAATAAGATAAGGCAATTATCCCAGCTATGCTCATTAGACAAGCAGAATTAGTAAAGCTAATATCAACTCCGAATAAATCAAGATTAATTAGTTTTTTAATGCTAAATTGAGATAAAGGGTTATGAGTGGTTTCGGTCATTAATCTTTTGCCAAATAGTTTTAAAACTTGCTATGAGCCCAAGTGATAAGCAGATTATAAGAAATAATGGTTTGGAATCAAATATTTTATCAAAAAAATGTCCAATTATTATCCCCACAATAGCACCTGATACCAACTCTATGGCAATTATCCAAGGATTTATTGATTTTGTGTCTGGTGTTTTGGTAGAGCTTTTGTTGTTTTGAAATTTTTTAATTCTAGCAAAAATATTATTTAATTCATTATCATCCACAATATAATTAGATCCCGCTTTTTAATTTGAAGCTTTTTCGATGATATGAAGATAATCCATATTGTTTAATTGCATTTATATGTTGTTTGGTACCATATCCAACATTTCGATGCCATAAATATTGGGGAAACTGCTGATCTAATTCAAACATTAAATGATCTCTGGTAACTTTGGCAATAATCGAGGCTGCAGCGATTGAGAGTGACAAATTATCACCGTTGATAATACTACGATATCTGGCGTCGGTAAATTTCATATTACCATCAATCAGTACAATATCAGCTAGGATGCTTAAATTGGCAACAGCTAATATACAAGCTTTTTTAGTGGCAATAAGAATATTAGTTTGATCTATTTCTGCGGCTGAAACTATACCCACAGCCCAGCTATAATGATGAATGATTTGATTATACAAGCTTTCTCTGGTGGCGCGTGAGAGCTTCTTGGAATCATTGATTCCTGTAATAAGATGATCTTGTTGTATAATTACGGCGGCGGCAACTACAGGTCCTGCCAGTGACCCTCTCCCAGCTTCATCTACTCCAGCTATGATTGCTTTAGGCCATTGTTGTTCAAGAAATAAGTTTGGTGTTTGCATTTTTTTCCGGCAAAATCTAATTGCTTAACAAAGTTGATATAAATCGCTTGGAATGAAGCTCCCAATCAGGAATGGTGAGTCCAAATTTTTTTCTTAATTTGCTAGTATCAAGACTTGAATTGATGGGGCGCTTAGCTGGAAGAGGGTAATCTGACGTAGAAATTGGTTTTATGTTATCTGCTCTACATTTTAGCTCAGCACCTTCGGCAATCGCGTCTTCAATTAGCCTAACTGCAAATCCATACCAAGAGGTTTTTCCAGATGCTACTAAGTGATATATACCCGAAGTGCTTTGAAACGAGAGATCCGTATCTGCGGTTACTGTCAGATCTGGATCATAAAATATTCTGTACAGTATCAAAGCAGTTATGTCTGATATTAATTCGGCACTTGTTGGAGCCCCAAATTGATCATTGACAATTGATAATTTATCTCTTTCCTTGGCAAGTCTCAGTATCGTTTTAGCAAAATTTGCCCCATGAGTAGCATAAACCCAGCTGGTGCGTAAGATCAAATGTTTGCAGTTAGATGCTATAATAGCATCTTCTCCCGCTTTCTTGCTTTTACCGTAAATACTAAGAGGTGCTGTGTTATCGTTTTCAATATATGGAGAAGCTTTAGCTCCATTAAAGACATAGTCTGTTGAATAGTGAATTAGCCAGGCATTCAATAATTTTGCTTCTTCAGCCATCACGGTAATTGCTTCAGAATTGGTAAGATAAGCTAGTTCAGGGGTTGTCTCAGCCTTATCTACTGCAGTATAAGCCGCCGCATTTACTATGACATTAGGAGCATACTGACGAATACAATTTCTTAATTCCAAGAAATTTGTTATATCAAGCTCTTTGCTGCCCAGAGCTTTGACTTCACCAAGCGTTGCAAGAGTTCTCTGCAACTCAAAGCCTACTTGACCATTTTTACCAAATAATAATATTTTCATTTATACTTTTATTATGTAATGCCTGACAAGTATTGTATGACATATTACTAGTTTTGTATAGGAAGAAAGGTCATTTAATTGAGCTTCTTATAAGCTAAATAAACTAAAATAAAAATCTAGATTCTTTGTACTTATAGTACTATTATTCGTTTCAGTTATAGCAATTTATAAAGGTAGCAAAATTTTATCATGATTCCTATCACCAAACCTTTTTTACCAGATATAACCAAATACAATGAATATCTTCAGAAAATATGGGAAGCAGAATATCTAACTAATGCTGGGCCTTTAGTAAAAGAGTTGGAGCTTAAGTTAAAAGATTATTGTAATGCTCAAAATCTTTTTTATGTTTCTAATGGCACCATTGCTTTGCAGTTAGCTATTAAAGCTTTAGATTTAAAAGGAGAAATTATTACCACACCTTTTTCATATGTGGCTACAACTTCTTCAATAGCATGGGAAGGGTGTGTACCGGTTTTTGTAGATATTGATCCTAGTTTTCTAACTATTGATCCTAATAAAATTGAAGCCGCTATTACTCCGGAAACTTCAGCACTTTTAGTAACTCATGTATATGGTAACCCCTGTGATATTGAGGCTATTGAGAGTATCGCTAATAATTATAATTTAAAAATTATTTATGATGCAGCTCATTGTTTTGGAGTAGAATATAAAGGGCAATCAATAGTGAATTATGGAGATATATCTACTTTAAGCTTTCATGCAACTAAATTATTTCAGACTGTTGAAGGCGGAGCTGTTATAACTCAAAACTTAGAGCTGGCAGAGAAAATATCCTATATGAGGAATTTTGGTCATGATGGTCAAGAAAAATTTTTTGGAATCGGTATTAACGGAAAGAATTCTGAATTTCACGCAGCTATGGGGCTTTGTAACTTACCGGAGGTGCCAAATATAATTTCTCAAAGAAAAAAGATTTGTGATTTATATGACAGTATCTTGTTAGCTAATTATAAAATATCGCGACCTGAAATCAGAAAGAATACCAGGTATAATTATGCTTACTATCCTGTTTTATTTGAAGATGAGAAAGCGTTACTTGCTGTAAAAGAAAAATTAAATAATCATAATATATTTCCTAGAAGATATTTTTATCCCTCATTGCACACTCTACCATATATAAAGGAATCTAAGATGCCTATTGCTGATGATATATCTAGCAGAGTTTTATGTTTACCTTTGTACTATAGCTTGTCTAATGAAGACGTATACAAGATAAGTAGATTAATTCTTGAGGTTTTATAAATTTTTATAAATGTGTAAGTTTACTGTGAGCGTTCACGAGTTTTTTAGTTTGAACGTTAGTATTACCATACAAGGCGTCATCACGAGGAGCCGTTAAGCTCCGTGGTGATCTGAATTAGCTCGAGTGGGAGAGCCTTATAAGACTGGATTGCTTCGATTTTTAACAATATCTCGCAATGACGGTTTTTTCTAAAAACCGTAAACGCTCACAGTTTAATAATTGTTTTCTTGGCAAAATTTCTCGTAAGTATCAAAGACCCCTTTTTTATCACGCTCTTTTACTCTTTTATTTCCTATATAAACACCCCAAGGTGCTAAATCTTTAGTGACTATAGATCCGGCTCCTACTGCTACTCCTTCACCAATTGTTACTCCTGGCAAGATAACTGCATTAGCACCAACTATAGAAAATTTTTCTAATATTACCGGCGCTTTTGTGACGTTCCTATATTTTGCATTAATTGTTGAATTCCCAAATCCCCATGATTTAAAGTCATCAGTAGCTGTTAAGACCTTACAGCCAATAGATATAGCAGTAAAGTCTTGCATTTCAAAGTAATCCACTCCAATGATAGTAGCGAAGCTAGCAATGTGAACAAAATTACTGAATTTCATTTTATTTTTAGCATATATAAAAACAAAATCATCGATTATAATATTGTTACCAAATTCAATATTTTCTTTACCTACTATTTTTGTGTATTCAAATGTAGTAACAGACATAATTAACCTCAGTTAGTTAGTTGATTGTAAGCTTAGATTTAATATATAGGAGAGTTCTTATAGTTAATATTTTAAATAACTTTATTTTTGGGTAATGGCGAATCTTAAAAAATAAAGTGGATATTAATGAGTTGATATCTTGAACTCCAAAAGCATTGCTAGATGCTGACACAGTTTGAAATGTTTTGTCGTTAAAATTGTAAAGCTTATCTAAAATATTTCTATAATTATCTTGTTCTAAAAAATTATATAACTTTTCTATTCCGATAATGCTATGAGCTGTTTTAAGGTATAAAAATGCTTTTTCAATTTCATATTCTATCTCTGATTGGCAGCTTTTATTTTTTAGATGTTTATAGAATCCTTCTTTAAACGTTTCTAACTTAATTCCTGCAAAAAAAGATTGCATAATTAAATGATGCTCATTTCTTCCTCTGATTTGATTTTGAGTAGTTGGGCTACTAGCATTCTTATGGTTATTTAAAAGTCTGAATTTTACTAAATTTTCAGCTAAAACATAAAGATTAAAATTTTTGCAGAATTTTATCCACATGTCAAAATCTGGAAGTTGCCTAAATCTATTATCATATAATCCTAATATATTATAACATTGTTTTTTAATTAGGATACTTGGGTGACAAAGGCAATTACCTTGAAAGAAAAATGTTGCAAGCCATTCTCCCGATGATCTATTAGGTTGCTTAAAAATTTCAAAAAAATAAGGTCGATTTTCGGTGGAAAATTCCTTCATATTTTCGTCTAAAAACTCTACTGAGCTAAAAACAGCATCAATATTTTTATTTTGTTCAAGAAAATTTATCTGCTTTTCAAGTTTGTCTAGAGCCCATACATCATCAGAATTCATTATAGCTATATATTTTCCTTTAGAATTATTAATCGAGTTGTTAGTTGCAGCACAAGCACCTTGATTTTCTTTAAATTCAAAAAGTTTAATTCTAGGATCATTAAATTTTTTAATAACTTCAACGCTATTATCTGTAGAACCATCATCAGTAACTATAATTTCAAAGTTCTGATAGGTTTGATCCAGTACACTTTGAAGCGCTTCCGCTACATATAACCCATGATTATATGAAGCAATTACTACACTAACGGTAGGTTCATTATCTAATGTTATTTCTGGTGATAATTTGTATGCAAGTTTGGGATTCGAATCCGCAACAAGATTAGAGGATGTTGTAAGCCTAGAAGATTCTGTGTCTCTAGTAAATTCTCTCTCATAAGTGGTTTGTAAGAGAGGTTTAGTATTATATTTATTCATTTATGGTTTTTGTAATGTCTAAATTTATTTATTAATATAATACAAATTGGAGGTAATATATAATGTAAAATATAATTAATGCCCGCAACAGAAAATAAATTTTGAATAGTTTTCAATGTTGGAGATTTAGTATATTTAAACTTTGCTAGATGAAACTCCTTATCATATTTTTTATCTAAGAACAAGTTGTATTTATCTATGGCAATGGCTATATCTACTCTCTGCTTAAGTTTATTACCAGAAGACCATACTCCACCTTCATGTTGTCTATATATTGAAAGAGGTTCAAGTAAGTAACCTATAGTCCCATGTGTTGAATTAATAATATTAAACATCCAGTCATATACCTGAAGATCATATAATTTTAAAGGTATTTTTTTGATTACTTCTTGCCTATACATACATGTAGAAAAATTGCCTATAAAATTATCAATAATTAAATCTTTGGTAGTAAATTTCTGTTTCTTTAATGGTGCAAATAAGGTAGCATTATTATTAATTTCATTGTGTATAAAAATTTTATGGCTGCAAAAACTACAATCTTTATTTTGTTCTAGAAATTCAATTTGTTTAGAAATTTTATTTGGAGAAATCCAATAATCATCACCTTCAAGTATGGCTATATATTTTCCTTTACATTCTTTAAAAGCTCTTTGGTAATTTTTTGTGATCCCTAAATTATGAGTAGAATTAAGAATTTTGATTAACTTTGGATAAAGTTTTTGATACTCTAATAAAATTTGAAGAGTGTTATCGGTAGAATGATCGTCTGCAACAATAATTTCATAATCACAATTAATCTTTTGCATCAATATACTATCCATAGCTTGTGATACAAATTTTTGGCAATTATAAGTGACAAGAGCGATGCTTAATATTAGAGTGTCATTCATATTAAAATTCAATGTCTGAGCTTTGGCTAGCTTAACTTTAAGTGTTTTATATCATAAACCTAAGTCAAATCAAAGTTTTAAATATATAGCAAAACTCACTTAAGATTAGATAGCTTTTAAGTGCTTTGTTGCATGAATTGCTAAACTATCGAAATATTTAATATCGATCATAGAAATTTGATCAAAATTATGATATGCAATCATCAAAGAAAAAAACATTTAGCAAATCTCGAAAATGCTCGAAGTTTAAAGCTACTAAATTGATGATTATATAAAAATGATAATAGATCTCTTCGGAAACTGCATGTAAGAGAGGAATTTTTAGGAAGAACGAAGGCGAGCACCGCAGCGTACTCTTTAGTTTGTTTCGGAGCGGAGACAAGTTTTGACAACAAAATTACCTCGAGTAAAGTTTCCGAAGAGGTCTAATAAATCAAGAATCCCATACAAGGTAAATAACCAATGCGAGCACAAAATGTTAGTATTAATTATCGAAGCGATATAGATGGTCTTAGAGGTATGGCAGTTGCTGCAGTAGTTTTATATCATGCTTTTCCTAAAGCGGTTAAAGGCGGTTTTATAGGTGTTGATATATTTTTTGTTCTTTCTGGATATTTGATTAGTAAAATACTCCTTAGCAATTTTGATGCTAACAATTTTAGTCTCTATGATTTTTATGCTAGACGTGTAAAGCGGATTTTTCCAGCATTAATTTTAATACTGCTTTCGTGTTTAACGTTTGGTTGGTTTGTTTTAGATAGTATGGAATACACTCAACTTGGAAAACATGCGTTAGCAAGTGCATTTTTTTATACTAATTTTGTGTTAATCTCCGAAGCCGGATATTTTGATAATACCTCAAACCTCAAACCTTTATTACATTTATGGTCTTTATGTATTGAGGAACAATTTTATATTTTCTGGCCTCTAATACTTTTTTTAGCCAAGAAGAAAGGGTTTAATTTGATATCGATTTGTACGGTAATAATATTAGGTTCGTTCTATATTAGTACAAAAACTGTAGCTAAAAACAATATAGAAGCGTTTTACTTACCGTTACCGCGTATATGGGAGCTACTTAGTGGAGCTTGTTTAGCGTATTTTTCTTTGAATCGAATAAATATAGTTGAGAAACTTAAAAAATTAATAAATCATTGGCTTAATATAGCGGTATACAAGGATTACCCTTTAGATGGTGATATGACGCTAAAAAATAGCGCTGCGATGGCAGGGTTTCTGCTAAATCTGTCTTGTATTATCCTGCTCAAAAAAACTACTAACTTCCCTGGTTTTATTGTAATCCTACCGGTGCTAGGCACCTTATTGATTTTAGCTGCTGGAGAAGATGCTTGGATAAATAAAATAATATTATCTAATAAAATATGTGTATGGTTAGGATTAATTAGTTATCCACTATATATGTGGCATTGGCCGTTATTGTCTTTTGCTACTATATTAGAAAACCATACTCTAGGGCGCAAGGTGATTTGGATAATATTGTTATTGAGCATTTTCCTAGCATGGCTAACTTATAGATTTATAGAAAAACCTATTAGAACAACAAAAAATAAGACATTTATAGTCTTTGTATTATCTACAACTTTGTTATTAATAGGTATCTTTGGCTATCAAATTTGTAAACATAAAGGATATGCATTTCGGGCAGGGAGTATGGCGTTTCCATGGGCTATACATCTTAATGAAGACTTTTTAGCTTTAAAAATCTCCGATCCTTTTTGGAGAATAGCTAATTCAGTAAAACCAGACTTTGCTATTCTAGGTGATAGCCATGCGCTTGCTTTCGGGTATGGAGCTGTACTACATAATTTAGATATGCTATTAATTGCGGGGGGTGGTATACTACCATTTGTAAACTATGTCGCTTATAGTCCAAATTATATCAAAAAGAACGAACAGCTGACCCTCCATAATCAACAGATCGAATATATAAATAACACCATGCAACTTTATACTAGCGTAAAGTACGTCATTTTAGTCAGCAGAGGATCCATCTACTTCTCGAGCAAAGGTTTTGGCATTGAAGAACAACATGAGAGTGCTAATGGTTGGGTTATAGAGCCTGTGCAAGGCGGTCAATTGGCCATTACTAGCCAGGAGGCTTTTGTCGAGGGGTATGTTGAAACAATTAATTATTTTCATTCTCTTGGCAAAAAGGTGATATTTGCTATAGATATTCCAGAATTAGGTGTTGACCCTAGAACCTGTTTCAAAAGGCCAATTAATATATCAAAACAAGATGCTGCAGATTGTTTAGTTCATAGAGACGTAGTACAAGCAAGGCAAAAAGAATACCGTGAGTTAGTAGCTAAAATTCAACAACGAGTTCCATCTCTACTTGTATATGATCCAATATCAGCTTTTTGTGATGATATTAAATGTTATGGAAAGAAAAATAATATCATATATTACTATGATGATGATCATTTAAATACAGAAGGAGCTAAGTTACTAATCAACCATTTTTACAAATGGTTGATTAAAAAAGCTATATATGATCCTGTTGTATCTATAAAAACACCTTTTATTTTAAGTGAATCCATGTACTGCAGTAATATAATTTGTTCTGATTTTTTCTAAAAAGCCCTGCGTTTTTTACAGATGTAATGAGCCATTCTATTACTAGTAGCTTAAGGTTATTCAACAACAGGTAAATTCATAAATCAGAGTACCACCTTATAGTTTTAAGCACAAAACTTAATTATTGAATAATATGTTATGTAATAAAATTATTGTAAATGAAGAGGATGAATGAAAGTACCATTGTTAACTGTTGTCCTGATAACTTATAATCATGAAAAATATATAGAACGATCTATTAAAAGTATATTGGCTCAAAAAACTAATTTTGATTTTATAATAAAAGTTCTAGATGACTACTCAATTGATGGAACAAGTGATATAATTAAAAAATATGCAAAGCAATATCCTCAAAAGATAAAGCATATTTTGCGAAAAGAGAATTATGGTATTGTAGATAATATATATCAAGGCTTATGTTCTGTTAACACTCACTATTTTGCAGAGATAGAAGGAGACGATTACTGGTGTGATGAAAACAAATTACAAATTGCTGTTGATATACTAGAAAAAAATAAAGACTGTATTATGTTTGCACATAACACTAGAATATCTGGCGAAGATGGATCAACAAAAAATATTGTTGATCCACATAGTGGTTTATATAAATATTGCCCTACTAAATTCAAATTAGAAACCGATAAGATACCAGTTTATTTGCATTTTTCATCAAGGGTTTATCAGAATGTTTTTGATTTTAGCAAAATAGATAAATTTATTGTAGCCTTTGATATAGGGATTTACTATTTGTATTTGGAAAAAGGACGTTGCTATTATTATGACAAGGTGATGTCTGTATATAATACTAATCAAGATAGTTATTATTTTGGAAAAAGCTCTAAGGAAAAAGAAAAAATAATACATCTAGTTTTACAAAAATTAAGTGCATTATTCAATTATAAGTATAACAAGGTGTTTTTAGAATATGTTAGTAACCGAGATTTATTTAACAATATTGAAGAAGCATTTGGAGAGAAAGTAGTTTGGGATTTATACTCGAAGATTGAAAGTGTATTTGAAAAAACTATTAATCAAAATAATAGTTATCTGCTAAGGCCATTGATTAAATCCTTAATTAATCAAGTTAAGAATAAAATTAAAAATAAAACAATTGTCAGTTTATTTAGAATTAATCAAGTGAGGAACAAAATTAAAAATAAAACAATCACTAGTCTATTTAGAATTAGTAGATGGTTTGACCCACTAAAGACCGACTTGTTAATTTTTGATGACGTTTTTCCGCATCCGTTATCACCTTTTAGGTATACAGAATATATAGAATATTTAAAGCATTTTAAGAATATAAGAATAGCTGCAACAGGTGAATGTTTAGGATGCATTAAAGAAACTAAAACTTTACAAGAAGTTATTGATGAATTTTTAAATAAATTTCCTTTATTTAAAAATAAATTAGCTATTTATAGAGTTATAGCCTCTTATAAGCCTAAGCTGATTTATGTAAATTTTTTAGGGAATGCGCGACGTTTTGATTTAGGTTATGAATATAAATTTCCATTTATTATAAATTTATACCCAGGTGGAACACTACAAGTAAATGATAAAAAAGTAGATGATGATCTAAAAAGATACTTAGGATCCACTTATTGTAAAAAGGTAATTGTTACTCAGGAGTTTATTTATGATTATTTAATAAAAAATAAATTATGTTCAAAAGAAAAAATAGAGCTAATTTTTGGTGTTGTAACTCCGCAAGAATTATTAGATATGAAAGTTGAAAATAAACAAAGGTATGGTTTTCAGAAAAAAATATTAGATATTTGTTTTGTAGCTCACAAATATACTGAATGCGGTATAGATAAAGGATACGATAAATTTATAGATTCAGCTCATATACTTACTGAAAAATATGATAATGTAGTATTGCATGTAGTAGGTTCATTTGATAGTAATGTTATAAATACAAGCAAAATTGGAAATAAAATCAAATTTTATGGCTTACAAACAACAGAATGGTTTAAAGATTTTTATAAAGATAAAGATATAATAATATCTCCTAACATACCATTTATTATATCTCCAGGATCTTTTGACGGTTTTCCGACAGCAAGTATAACAGAAGCTGGATTACACGAAGTGGTGATGTTTGCAACTGATGAATTAAATATGAATAGAGGTAGGTTTGTAAATGGCAAAGAAATTGTAATAATAAAACCTAATTCAAGTGATATTGTGGAGAAAATAGAGTTTTATTTAAACAACCCTAGTGAGCTAAAATCTATTAGCAAACTGGGTGCTTTAAAAATAAAAGATTTATATTCATACGAAAAACAAATCGGAAGAAGAATTGATATTATTAGAAGGGTTCTATCACAATTGTAGGTTCTAACAACTTTGATAGTGTCTTAAGAGTCAAGCAATAATCAATATTATAAATTATATACCATCTCCTATCATATAAAATTTATCACCACGCAAATCTTTATCGGAAACTATGATTTCCGTAGATTGTACAATATCTACAATATTTGGCCATTCTATTCCAATATCGCTATCATTCCATAAAATACTTTTTTCAAGATCTGGAGCATAATAGTCAGTAGTTTTGTATAACGTCTCAGCAGACTCTGTAAGTGTCAAAAAACCGTGAGCAAAGCCAGCTGGAATCCATAGTTGTTTTTTATTCTCTGCTGATAGTTCTACTCCAACCCACTTTCCAAATGTTGGTGAATTTTTTCTAATATCAACTGCAACGTCAAAAACTTTGCCACTGATAATACGTACCAATTTACCTTGCGCTTTTGGTGGTAGTTGGTAGTGCAACCCTCTTAAAACATTTTTGACAGAACATGAATGATTGTCTTGAACAAAGTTCACTTTCTGAGCAATTGCGTTTTCAAAATTAGCATGATTAAAGCTTTCGAAAAAGAACCCTCGATTATCTGAATATACTTTTGGTTCTAGTAAAACGATGTCCGGAATTTTTAACTTGGTATATTGCATAATGACTCCTTCTTACGTTTGATTCAATGGGTATTTTTCACAAACTCTACTTCTGCGGTTGTAAATAGATTGTCAAGACTTGTTTATTCAGTTCACCATGATTAATGTAAATCGAACTTCTTATATAATATTTTATGTTCAATAGCGTCTAGAAAATAATCTGCTACTTCATGCAGATTATGATTATTGTTAGTCATCCCAAGTTTTTTCTTAAGCCATGATTGTTTGCCAGCAATATATTCAATTTTGATATCGTCACCAAATTTATTGTTAATAAAGCTATACATATCAGTAATACCATCAATTAAACCAAAATCATGTGCTGATTCACCAGCCCAGAACTCGCCATTAAATAATATATCATCACTTTGCGTTAGTTTTCCAGCTCTACGTTCTTTTATATAATCAATAAAATGTTGATGAATTTGCTGTTGTAATTGTTTGATAATTTTTATATCAGCTGCTTTAACCGGTTGAAATGGATCAAGAATAGCTTTATTTTGACCTTCAGTATAGACACGACGTTCAACGCCGATTTTGTTGATAGCCTCATGAAATCCAAAGCTACTGGAAATGACCCCGATGCTACCAATTATTGAGCTCTTTGAAGCGTATATTTCATCACCAGCGCAAGCGAGCCAGTATCCACCTGAAGCTGCCACATCTTCAACAAAACTATAGACTGGGATTTTTTTGCTTTTGGCAAGTGAGGTAATGCGTTTTGCAATTAACTCTGATTGTACTGGTGAGCCACCAGGAGAATTAATACTAAGGCAGATAGCTTGTAATTTTGGGATGGCAAAAGCCTTTTCAATTAATTCATTAAGACTATGTAAACAAAGACCTGATTTTAAATTACTTACTTTACCAATAACGCCGCTTAATGACAATACCGCAATCACTGGTTTTTGGCTTTGAAACTTAAAGGGTAATATTGAAAGTATTTGTTCTAATTTACTTATTTGGCGTCCAGTTTTGGCGATGCTGTCATCAGCAACCGTAATGAGATTTTTATTATTGATTTTTTGCATTATTATCCTTTGTATTCTGTTGTGGGGTATTAGTAGCAGGTGGTGGCGTATCTAGCTGATTATTTGTTTGTTCAGCGGCAGCTGGTTGAGGCGAAGGCTGCGTATCTTTGGTAGTAAGGCTAGGCTTCATTACTTGATTCAGGGCAGGGGCTTTATAGCTATTTTTGGGTTCTGGAGGATCACCTGGAATATGAGATAGTATCATCTGTCTTATCTCATCATTATACCAATCGATGATTCCAGTAAAGCTGAGCACTATTTTACCTTCCTGATTTATTAAAAAGCTGGTAGGTAATCCAACAACAGCATAGGCATTAAAAAGTTGATTGCGGTAATCATGGTAAATATCTAAATATCTTATTTCATTTTTTTCAAAATATTTTTTGATAACTGGTATTCCTTGAAAATCCTGAGATACCGCTATTACTGCGAATGGTAATTTACGAAAATCTTTTTGTAACATATCAAGATCAGGCATTTCTTTAGTACATGAAGCACACCATGTAGCCCAGAAAGTAAGTAATAATGTTTTGCCATCAAATTCAGCAATAAAATGCTTTTGGCCATTTTCATCAAAAAAAGCAACATCATCTGGAGCATTTAATCTTTCGATTTCGGTAATTTTTGCAGCAACACTTGATTCAGCAGATAGTGGCAGCAAGATTAGTAAGAATCTGATAAGATAATTATTGAGCATAATATAATGACTATAAAGCAATGATTGTACTTAATCTATATATTATAAATTAGTTTGTTTTACACAAGGGCTTTTTTATATAAGATAGTTTATTGTTAGGCATTCTGTTTTTGCGAGAGCATTTTAACTTATTAAAACAACACAAAGCTTGGCATACAAGATAGTGTTTGCGAAAACCTGAGCGCCAAGTTAAGGAAAAAGAGATGATACAACCGTCTTGCTTGAGACCACGTTAGTGGTCGCGGCAATTCAGTTTTAAGATACTCGTTTTACTAGACACTTATAGCTAAATTCATTAAGGTTCAGACAAAATAAATTTAAGAGCTTCGCTGCGGAGCGTAGACTACTACGCACAGCTGAGACTTGTAAAATTTTTGTATCAACACATATGAATGACGCCGTACCACTTTATCCCGAACTTGTTTCTGGGATCTTATGTAGTTCCTGATGAGATATCCCGAAACAAGTTCGGGATGACTTGGGTGTCCGGGGATGACAGTAGTGTTGCAAAGATGACCGTAGTGTAACGCGAGTTGCCAATTAAAACTGCTAAAAGCTCCCTCAGCTCAGACGGCTTGAACTGATCTCTGTGGTGTTTAAAAAATATTTTAATTGCAACTTACGTTAGTGTGTGAAAAAATTAGAGTTCATAAATTTCCAGGACAAAACTGAAAAACGATTTCAGCTAAGTTTACGGACTATGCCCTCTTTGATTAAAGCCATTGCTTTTTGTGCTCCCTCAAAGCCAGTGACCTTAACCCATTTACCTTTTTCTAAATCTTTATAATGTTCAAAAAAATGCGATATTTTTTGTTTTAAAATTGGATTAAGGTCTTCCAAATCTTGTACAGCGTTAAAAGAAGAATCTAATTTTGATACCGGCACTGCAATTATTTTTTCATCGACTCCTGATTCATCTTCCATCATTAAAACTGCTATTGGTCTAGCTCTTATGACACTACCAGGGATCACTGGATAGTTTGAAATAACCAACACATCAACTGGATCACCATCACCAGATAAAGTATGCGGAACAAAGCCATAATTACATGGATAAAACATTGATGTTTGGATAAAACGATCAACAAAAATAGCTCCAGAATCCTTATCAAACTCATATTTAACTGGAGGTGCATTCATTGGTATTTCAATAATTACATTTATTTCATCTTGTGAATTTTGTGCAGCTATTTTATCAATTAACATAAATATTTGCCTAATAAATAAGATTAAAAAGGAAGTGTGTGTAAACCTTATGCAACCAAAATAAAATTACGTCTAAATTTTTCTAAACTCAATTGTACGCATCTTGAAGCGAGGTTTCCTAAAGCAGTCTTGTCTGTAATTTTGACATCCCCATCTGCTGCAACTAATTCACCCTTAACAAATTTATCAGTAACTTTTGCCGTAATTTGTTCTATATTATGATTGCCATCGAGTAATTCAAGGACATATTTATCAGGTAGTTGGATTGCTAGTAACTGATTAGTTTGAGTGGTAATCCATAATTTATTGATTGAAGCGTGAGTGGCTTGATATCTCGCTAAATTACTTGCTTTAGGTTTTGCTGAAATCTCAAAAATACTAGCAGGTTTGCTTTCAAAAAGTTTAATATAGCCGCTAAGTACCAACTTTCCAATATTGTTATTAAATTCTTGAGTAAAGTCTTTGAGTGCAAATTGTGGTAATTTTGCTGAAGCAGCGTGTAATAATTTATTTATTTTCAATGGATTGCCTATATTATCTATGTAGCTATAAAAGATAGCTTTCATAATCGGAGAAGAAGTTGAGATTGAAGCGGCAGACTCTAAAGTAAAAGTAATGCTTTCTAATGCATTGCTTAGGTCTATATCGCTTTCTAGTTTATCTGCAGATAACGTGCACATGGTATAGAATTGATCCAAGATTTCTGGAGTAATAGCTCTATTAATGACGGTATCTTTACCCACTAGTAGAGTGCATCTAAATCTTCTGTTATTAATAAAATCAACATATTGTTCAGTTCGGACAATGTCATTAATTACCGCAAGTTTTTCTGAAGCCTTCGCCGGTAAATTCCCTAAATACATAGTTTGAATGTTAGCGTCACCAAGATAATTCAGAGAGTGAGCGCGTGCTAAATCCATAAATTGATGAAAGTAAAATTGAGTATTTTCTTCTGCCAAATATTCATGCCGCAAATATTGATCTTCATGTTTAGCTAATGCTAGAGCTTCTTCTTTTAAAAATTTAGCGTATGGAGCTGTAGAATCCTGCAGCGAATCATTAACAAAATCTAAGAATAACTTGGCTTGGTTGACCTTATTATTAGTATCTTCAAAAATGGATGAATGAAATAGCATCATATCACGTATGTTATTGAGCATATTCCAACCAGGTAAAACATTATAGCTGATAAAGGATATGCCATCTTTATTTAATAATTTATTAGATATTTCTAAAATTTTATCTTTAACTGCATCAGGTACCCAAGAAAATACTCCATGGCAAATTATGTAATCAAATTTACCAAATGATTCATCAAGGTCAGTAATAGACATATGTTTTAATTCAATGTTTTTTAACCCAAGCGTCTGTATTAGCTTATGCCCATGCTCAATCTCTGTTTTTGATAAATCAACTCCTAACGAATAAGATTTAGGATAGGTTTCAGCAAAATTAATAATATTACCACCATTAGAACATCCTAATTCTAGAATTCTAGCAGTTTTCAATGGTGGTGGAGTCATGCCAAATAATAGCCCAATAGTTCTCATATATTCAGGTCTGGTATGAGGAAAAGGGTAACTCTCATATGGAAATTCATCATATGAATTATTTGAAGCAGGTGATTTATCAGAAAATGTCATTTATTTGCTCAATATTTGTAGATTATATTTGTTAGTTTTTAGTATATTTCTTCAAGTCGTGCAATAAACTTTTTTCACACTTGATTGAATGTTAAACAATATATGTTGTTTTAGCGGTTCCGTCAAATTGCTGGAGAGTAAAAATCTGATATATTCAGTTAGGTTCTTGTGTTGTGAAAATTTTATAGAGCCTAATATATTTCTTGTGATTGGTCTTTAGTTGGTAAATTATGAAATGCATCATTATCTTCAGTAGGAAGGTTAGGTAATTCATTGATAATATCATGGATTTTAAAAGCTTCAGTAATGCTACCGGTGTTAGTTGTAGGGATACCAGTACGTGGATCAATATTTACTAATCTTATGGATTCTGGTAGCTTAAATGCTAGTGTAGGAATATCAGTATAGGCATTTTCCATAAAATGAATGAAAATTGGTAAAGCTACACTAGATCCTGTTGCAGTCCGACCTAATGTTTTAGGTGTATCGTAACCAATATAAGTGCCAACTACGATTCGTGGAGTAAAGCCAATAAACCAGGTATCCAGACTATCGTTAGTAGTTCCTGTTTTACCGGCGATAATTTTACCAAGTTTTTTAGCAATCCCGGCAGTACCTCTCTCAACTGTTCCCGTAAGCATTGATGTGATTTGATAAGCGCTTGCTTCGTCGGTAATTAAACGTGGTTCCTGGGATATGATAATTGGTGGTATATTGTCTTGTAAATGCTGATCCTCAACTATGCAACCCTCGCATTTTTCAGTATTATTGCAATAAATTATCTTACCATGACGATCTTTAATTAATGCAATATATTTTGGCACGACTTTTTTTCCAGAATTAGCAATAACTGCATATGCTGTTGTCATTTTCTCCAATGTAGTTTCAATTGAGCCGAGTACCATGGAGTATACTTTTTTAGGTTCATTATTAATGCCAAATCTTTTGATTATTTCAGCGATTTTATTGAGTCCTACAGTTTGAGCTACCCTTACTGTTACCAAATTCCTTGATTTCTCAAGACCAGTACGCATAGTAACCTCACCGAGGAAATCTCCTTTATAATTTTTAGGGCGCCAGCTGGGCATACCGACACCTTGATTTATTTCAATAGGGCCATCGGTAAAGATTTTATTTGGTTGAACGTTATTTTCTAGAGCTGCTAAATAGACGAATGTCTTGCTTAATGAACCTGGTTGACGTAGCGCTTGGGTAGCGCGGTCAAATTTACTGGTGCTGAAATCATAACCGCCAAGGGCTGCTAATACTTCACCAGTAGTGGGGTTAAGCACCATAATAGCGCCGTTTACTAGTGGGATCTGTCTTAATCCATGAAGCTCATGATTATTTTTAATGGCTTCGACTACTATTACATCGCCTTTATTTAATAAAGATTTGGTTGATTTTAAATTAGCTCCCGCCCACTGCATTTCTGCTAATGGAATAATTGAAATTTTACTATTCTGGAGACCAATTTTTGCTTGTAAATCTGAGACCTCCAAGACCACAGCTAATTCATATTCAAGCAGTGAAGGTGGCTTCTCTATTTTGGCTAATGCAGTTTGCCAGTGATCAAGGTTAATATTAGTTATTTTACCATGAAAACCATGTTTTCTATCATATTCTCTAATACCATGTCTTAGTGCTTGCTCAGCACAAGCCTGCATTTTAGTATCTAATGCCGTAATAATAGTGAGCCCACCTTTGTAAAAATCTTCTTTACCAAATATTTGTACAGCTTCGTCTCTTACTTTCTCAGCATAATAGCCAGCAGTTACTGTTTCTGTACGATCACGTTTTACTAAAGTGATCGGTAATGCAATCGCTTCAAGCGCAGCGGTTTGAGTAATATAGCCGTCTTCTAACATTCTTGAGATCACATAATCTCGACGTTCTTTTGCTCTAGCATAATTTTTTTCCGGATTAAATGCTGACGGTGCTTTCGGTAGTCCGGCAAGTAATGCTGATTCGCATAAATTTAATTCTTCAACTGATTTGTTAAAGTAGCTTTGTGCTGCAGCAGCAACGCCATAAGCAGAACGACCAAGGTATAATTGATTTAAATAAAGTTCAAGAATTTGTTCCTTGGTGAATGTTTGTGAAATCATATAAGAAAGGATTGCTTCTTTTACTTTACGCTCTAATGAACGCTCTGGCGTCAATAAAAAGTTTTTAACTACCTGTTGGGTAATTGTTGATCCTCCTTCGACACGACGATGTTGTAACATATTGGAGATATTGGTGATTGCAGCTCTAATAATGCCGAGAATATCAACACCAGGATGAGTAAAAAAATTCTTGTCTTCTGCAGCAATAAAAGCCTCAATTAAAGAGTGCGGAATGCTGCCAATCGGAACGAATACTCGATGTTCAACTGCATATTCTTCTATTAATTTTCCGTCGCGTGAATAAATTCTGGTTACAGAAGGTGGGTGATAATTTGCAAGTTGTGAGTAATCAGGTAGATCTCTTGAATAGTGATAGACTATATATACTGCGACTGCTATAGCAACTAGACCCAGCATAACCAATAATTTAAAATAAAAAGATAATAGCTTAAGCATTTATTGTATTATCATTCCGTAGCGCTGGAATCTCATAGAGGGGTTTTAAATAATATTTTACAAAAATTTAACTAATATATTCTCCAGCCAGGCTACTCGGAAGTGCTCTGGTAATTTGAATATCTACTATTTTTCCATATAAATTCTCATCTTGATTAGTGATGTGTACCGACTGCATATAAGGAGTTTTGCCAATAATTTGTCCGGCAAATTTACCGTCACGATCAAATAACACCGGCATCACTTTGCCTACACATTGTTGGTTGAATTCTAATTGCTGAGCATTAATCTCTTGCTGTAAAATAGCTAGTCTTTCCGTTTTTACTGATTCCGGCACTTGAGTTTTCATTGCCGCTGGTGTACCTGGTCTTGGACTATACTTAAATGAGTAGCATTGTCCATATCTTACTTTTTTAACTAAATCCATAGTATCGGCAAAATCTTCTTCGGTTTCACCGGGAAACCCTACAATAAAATCAGAAGAAAATACTATATCAGCACGTAGTTCACGTAAACGATCAATTATTGATAAGTAATAATTTCGATCATGTTTACGGTTCATCGCTTTTAATATTTTATCTGAACCTGATTGAATTGGTAAATGTAAGAAAGGCATTAATTTAGGCTCAGTTGCATGCAGCAAGATTAAATCTTCTGTCATATCAATCGGATGCGAGGTAGTGTAACGGATTCTTTGTAAAGTCGGAATTTGTGCAATATGGCTAATTAGATCAGCTAAACTACAAATATTATCATCTATACTGCGACCGTGGTAAGCATTGACATTTTGTCCCAGTAAAGTTACTTCTCTTGCACCAGATGAAGCTAGCTGTAGTACTTCACGATAAATCTGAGCTACTGGGCGTGAAAATTCTGCTCCTCTAGTATATGGTACTACACAAAATGTACAAAATTTATCACAACCTTCCTGTACTGATACTATAGAGCTAGCTCCTTGTACACTCATCTGCTCTGGTAGTTTATCAAATTTTTCTTCCAGGATAAAATCTAGCTCAATTACATTTTTTTCATGCCTGGCTATTTTTGTCAGTAATTCAGGTAAGGTATGATACGATTGTGGACCAACAACGATATCCACATAAGGAGCTCTTACAAAAATTTCATCACCTTCTGCTTGACTTACGCATCCAGCAACAGCAATAATTATGTTATTATTACCATTTTTCTTTTTTCGATCTTTTAATTTCTTAATGCGTCCAAGTTCAGAATACATTTTTTCAGCAGCTTTTTCACGAATATGACAAGTATTAAGAATCACCATATCGGCTGCTTCAATATCTTCTGTGGTTTGATAGCCGAATGGTACTAATAAGTCTTGCATTCTGATGGAATCATAGACATTCATTTGGCATCCGTAAGTTTTGATAAAGAGATTTTTACTCATTCCGTTGCTATAATTATTAATGAGGCATATATTAAATAAACTATCATCATTGATCAACTATTATCCTGTATTAAATTCCTTAATATATTATAATAAATATAAATAACAATTTGTGGAAAGTAGAATATGCAGACTAACATAAAATGGTGGTATTATATTATCGCTCTAATTCCACCTTTTATGGGTTCTGTAAGTTATGTACTATCCAAGTATGTAATAAATGATGAGGTTTCGCCTATCAGCTTATTGTTCTATAGGTGGCTAGTTGCACTTATCATTTTAACGCCTTTTGCATTCAAACATTTTCTTGCTGAAATTTCAAACATAAGGGCTAATATTCGAATTTTATCCATTATTGCAATTTCTGGAGTAACACTCTTTAATTTATTTGTTTATTATGCTTTGCAATACACTAGCTCTACCAATATTTCGATTATTGTCAGTATTTTCCCGGTATTGGTATTGGCTTTTGGAATAATTATAAGTAAAGAAAAACCAAAAAAGTTGCAAATTTATTCAATTATGTTTTCCTTTGTTGGTGTTGTAATCATTGTTAGTCATGGACGTATTTTATATGGTCTCTCTGAATTGTTTAATAATACCGGAGATTTCATAGCTCTTGCAGCGGCAATATGTTGGGCAATTTATGTATTTGCAGTCAAATTTAAGCCTAATAATTTAACTTTTCTTAGTTTTGTTTATGCTACTTTTGTTATAGGTACAATGTTAATTTTTCCACTATATTTGGTAGATGTATTTTATTTTAAAAATATATTAGTATTAAACTTACAAAATATGGTTGTGATTTTTTGTTTAGGTTTTTGTGTCTCAATTATTGGAATGTTGTCATTGAATCTCAGCATATTAAAAATTGGTGCAAATCTTTCAGCAATATTATTTTATGCAGCTCCATTATTTACTGCTATTATGGCAGTGACGATTTTAGGAGAACAATTTGAATTTTTTCATCTGATAGGTATAATAACTATCCTTACTGGCATTAATTTGCCTTTGATAGTTCGGTTTTTTAACAATAAGAATCGATGATGATAGCTTCGCCACTGAACTTAACTGATTCCAAGTTAAGCTGGAATCCAGAAATTTAGAGAGTGTTCGCTGAACTGTGCAATTAAAAATAAGATACGTCATTGCGAGCCGGAAGGCGAAGCAATTCAGAAAAAACCCGGTGTTAAAAAACTGACTGGATTGCTTCGACCACTATGTGGTCTCGCAATGACGGTAGGAGTGTCACGTGGTCTCAAGCAAGACGAGTGAAGTCGGCATGACGGGTTTTTCTCTGTTCCTTAACTTGACGCATAGACTTTCCACGAACACTCTCAGAATTTACTATATTTTAGCTACTTTAGCTAAGATTAAGAAAAAGCTGAATATTTCTGCCTGTGCATGAATGAGATCAAAATTAATATTACAAATCTTGATTTTCTTGTAGTTCTTTAGTAATTTTAAAAGAGCGCAAGGCCTCTATAGCTTCTGAGTCAGATCTAGCAATCACTATAATTATATTAGTGCTTACTTCTGCATGTAATGCTACTTCAACCGAAGATACTCCTAAAGACTTAATTGGAGATCCTAAAACTATAGTTGAATATGGAATATCATGTAATATAAGTTTTGATAATTCTTTGGCAATTTCTTTGTTATTTACTGAACCAAATAATCTACCATCATCAGCAGCTTGTTTGATAAAAACTAATTCTTTTCCAATGACTAGCTGGGCTATGCTTTCTGCTTCAGTTCTAGCCTTAGCATTTTTTTCTTCGAACTCTTCTCGTTGCTGTTCCAGTAACTTAACATTATATGTTGTAGCACGTATTGCTAATTTTTGAGGTAAAAGGTAATTACGACCAAAACCAGCTTTTACTTTTACAACCTCGCCAATTTTGCCAAGTTTTTTTATATGTTTTACTAAAATTACTTCCATATTTCAAACCTTAATAACTCTTTCGGATATTTTCTTGATCGTTACGGCATTAAAATGCGTGACAACGACAATTTGTTGATAAAGTGCTTAATAAACACTTTTATTTATTTAGCCTTGAAATACAAAGCGCAATAAAGCTAAAATCCTGGCAACTTTAATAGCTTTTTTTAGCTGTCGCTGCTTTTTTGCACAAACGTTAGTAATACGGCTAGGCAGCATTCTACCACCTTCTGATACAAATTTTGCTAGTAAATCAGGGTTTTTATAATCAATAGCTGGAGCTTCAGGTACAGATAATGGGCATCCTTTACGTTTTCTAAAGAAGACTTTTTTATTGGTTCTGTCGGCTGTTCTAGGCATTGATGGCGTAGCAGCAGTATCATCAGACATAATATTATCTCAATTTTTATTAATCTTTACTAATTGTAACATCTACTATTTCTTCACTATCAATATGCTTACTTCTTAAGATCGGAGATGGTTCACTGCTTATAGATTCTACGTTGATAGTCAGAAACCTGATAATGTTTTCACTTAATTTCATTTTTCTTTCCATCTCTTGTATTGCGGCAGCTTTAGCTTCTAAGCCAAGAAACACATAATGTCCTTTAGTGTTATTATTAATCTCATAAGCTAATGTTCTTAGTCCCCAATATTCAGTTTTTATGATAGTACTGCCATTTTCTTTTGCAATTTTAGTAAAATCATCAATAATCTTGTCTACATCAGAAGAAGAGATGTCTTGACGTATAATAAAAACTGATTCATAAAAAGCCATCTACACAAACTCCAAACAATAAATAATAGGTTAAAATTTAAGGTCACTTATAACAATTAAAACTACCTAATTCAAGCATAATCTGCATTCGATATGAAAATAATCATTAGACCTTTTTCAAAACTCGCTTCTGAGAGAAGATTTGAAGGAGACGCGGAACGCAGAACCGCAGCTTATTTAAGTATGTGAGGATTCGAGTACCGTATCGACGTACAAATCATCCGCAGAAGTAGAGTTTGTGAGAGAGGTCTATTGCTAAATCAATGTATTCATAGAGCTTAATGCAAAAAAATGTAGTGGTTAATCATATTTTACTTGGTCGTAACTTTATTTCGAGTTAAAATGCCGCTGCTGCAAAATCATAAGGAAGTATATGTCCGATAAATTACCACCAAAAGTTTTAGTTATAGAATCTGATGAAAATCTTAGTGCCTCCGTATGTAATACTATTGAAAGATATTGGTTTAATGTTGAGCGAGTATATGATGCTGCTGAGGCTCACAAAATAGCTGTGGTAACTGCGCCTAATATTATTGTAATTAGTTCTAGAATTAAAAATAACGATGCTTTAAAAGTTGCTAATAATATTAGATCAATTATTAGATTATCCAAGTTACCATTAGTGTTTTTAATAGATGAATCTGAATCTGCAGAAAACTACCAATTGGTAGATAATAATTTGGTAGAAATAGTTCATAGACCATTCACTCCTAATCAATTGATGATGGCTATCAAATCGTTATTAAGAAAGTCTCAACCTATTTTTCAAGATAAAATCATAAAATATAAAGATGCCAGTATGGATTTGGCAACTTATAAAGTATTTCGTCGTAACAAATTAATCCATCTTGGTCCAACAGAATTTAAGATTTTACAGTTATTTATTCAGGCACCAAAAACCATCTATTCACGTGAACAAATTATAGATTATGTATGGGGATCTGATAAAGTCATCGAATTACGTACTGTTGATGTACATGTCAATAGATTAAGGAGTTTGATGAAATTAGAGAAAGATGAAATACCTTTTATTAAAACAGTACGCTCTAGTGGCTATTGTTTGAATTTGCCAGGCGAAATAGACTAAATTATTTAGCACTAGTGGTCTATTAGCTCTTCTCACAAACGCAATTTAACAAATTATAATATTTAGTTCATCATAATGCACTCACATCTACTAACGCAATATAATGCAATACAGGTATTGCAAAGATTGTTACGAGAGCATGTTAAGCCATATAGTAAACCACTGTCGTGCGCTATATTTTTTATGGTAATTGTAGCAAGTTGTTCGGCGACAATAGTTAAATTGGTAGAACCTGCTATCGACAAGGTGTTTCTGACACATGATCGCACTATGCTGGTAATTTTACCATTAATTATGGTAGGAGTTTATTCGCTAAAAGGTATAGCAGAGTACTATCAAAGTTATTTGATTAAATATGTTGGACAGAGAATTCTAACAGACTTGCAAATGAGAATGTATAGTCATTTACTTGCTGCTGATTGGTCGTTCATTCAGTCGCAATCTTCAGGAAGGCTGATCTCAAGATTTACTAACGATATTTCATTGATGCGCGGTGCGGTATCTAATTTACTTGTAGGATGTGCCAAGCATTTTCTATCAGTATTATTTTTGATAATAGTAATGTTTAGGTTGGAACCAGTATTATCATTAATAGTATTTGTGGCATTCCCTATAGCAGTTTATCCTGTACAACAACTTGGGCGCAGGATTCGTAAAATTTCTACTGCGGCGCAGGAAGAATTAGGTAATTATACTGCTAGATTGGATGAAACTTTTCAATCAATTAGAATTATCAAATCATTTGCTACTGAAGTTGTGGAAGTTAGTAGAGCACAGCAAATTACTGGCAATATTCTGAATTTCTATAAAAAAACCGCTAAATTTGATGCTTTAACTTCACCGATTATGGAAATCTTAAGTGGGTTATCTATTGGTGGTATTGTTTGGTATGGTGGTTTAATGATCATTGAAGGAAAAACGACTCCAGGAGCCTTGTTTGCTTTTATTACTGCCTTTGTATCAGCCTATCGTCCTTTTAAAAGCTTACTATCATTGAATATTAATCTTCAGGAAGGGATTGCTGCAGCAAAGCGTGTGTTTCACATTTTGGATATTGTGCCAACTATAGCTGATGACATAGATGCAAAAACGGTAGATTTTACTAATACCGATATTATTTTTAAGAATATCCAACTTAAATTTGATAAAAAAATTGCTTTACGTCATCTCGATCTTAAGCTAGAACAAGCGAAAATCACCTCAATTATCGGTCGTTCTGGTAGTGGCAAAACTTCACTTGCTAATCTATTGGTAAGATTTTATGATCCAGATACTGGTCAAATTTTAATTGGAGGACACGATCTTAAAGCTTTAACTATCAATTGTTTAAGAAAACAAATTGCTTTAGTGACTCAAGAAACAATATTATTTGATGCTACTATTGCTGAGAATATTGCTTATGGTCAGGTAAATGTTAGTGAAGATCAAATTATAGCAGCGGCAAAGCTTGCTGATGCTGATGAGTTTATTAGTAATCTACCTGGTGGATATAATGCGGTTATTGGTACTCAGGGTACTACCTTATCTGGTGGACAACGTCAACGACTGGCTATTGCCAGAGCAATATTAAAAGATGCTCCTATTTTAGTGCTAGATGAAGCTACATCTGCTCTTGATCCCAGTTCTGAGCAAAGAATATTGAATATGTTGACGGTATTACGCGGGCAAGGTAAAACAATAATAATTATAACTCATCGCCTGTCTAGCATTACATTTGTAGATAATATAATAGTAATGAAATCAGGGAAGTTGATAGAACAAGGTACTCATGAGTTATTGTTGGCGGCAAAAGGCGAGTATTATAAATTGTATCATAAAGAATTAGAAGAAGACGAAGCTATACTAGGTGAAAATTGAGCATTGCATTAAACTAGTATAATAACAATGTTTACAGTGCCATATGTTTAACAGAGGTCTTGCTGAATTTATTTCACTTTAAGCTGTTTCAGAGCAGCATCTCCTTCTATTATCATGAGATCCCGAAACAAGTTCGGGATGACTCCTTGTGTTAGGGATGACTCCTTGTGTTAGGGATGACTATCGTTAGTTCAAGATGACTTACATTTATGATAATTTTAATTGCTTTATAGTACTAAACTTCGCTACCTTATGTTTCACTCACATTGGATGATTTATGACTGATATTTTAGAAGAAGTTTTGCGTGATCAGAGTTATGAAAAGAAGGTATATTATTTTAAAAAGGCTTTGCCTGTAGTTATATTGATTACCATATTATCAGTAATTGCTATGTTGATTTTTAGTTGGTATATGGGAACTCGTGCACAACATAATATGCAAATGGGTGATATGTTGATTAAATCAATGGATAACTTGATTTTAGAAAAATCTGTTGATAGTAAGCTGATTCAACAATCATTGGATAATTTGGTCACAAAAAATAATAATAGAGTTAGAGAGATTGCGGCATTAAAGCAGGTTAATTTAAAAATAGCAGTTAAAGATTATGACTCAGCTAAAGTGTTGCTAGAGAAGATTATTGATAACGAGAATTATTATGAAACCACTACAGCTTATGCTCGAATTGTTTGGTTAGGATTAGTAATTGATCAGAAAAAAATAGTTGCTTCAGATAAAAGTAAATTGCAAAAATATTTGCAATATTTTAGTAATGAAACTAAAGAATTCTTTGGTACAGCAAGTATTATTAAAGCTATATGGCATATAAGAAATGAAGAGCCAGAATCAGCTCTTAATGTACTAAAGGCGGTTATGGCTCTTCATACTACTCCGCAGATAATTAAAGAACAGGCGAAAGCTTTGTTATCAAAAATTGAATAGAGGTAGAACAGATATGATCAAACGATTTGCAGTACTATTTATTGCTTGTGCTCTTATGGCGTGTAATGGTTTAGGATCAAAAAAAACCAAGAACATTGTAGAGCTTACTCCTAAGTTGGTTGCAGATTCAGCAGAACCTGTAATAATTGGTAATAATTTATCACTATCTGATAATTTTATTGATAATTTACCAAAAAATAAAGCCATAGCTTTAACTAAGAGCTCACTTATTTCTC
Organism: Candidatus Trichorickettsia mobilis; assembly: GCF_963422225.1. Lineage (NCBI taxonomy): Bacteria > Pseudomonadati > Pseudomonadota > Alphaproteobacteria > Rickettsiales > Rickettsiaceae > Candidatus Trichorickettsia > Candidatus Trichorickettsia mobilis. The sequence continues at coordinate 630,504 of NZ_OY728607.1, read as the reverse complement.
AGCCATATTTTATTGATGAAATTATGTATGGTGTTAATGCTAAGGGTACAGTTTTTGCATTTGATTTAAAAACTAAAAAACATTTGTGGTTTAGTGATGTTACCAATAAATCATTGGATCAATACTATCTTGGTGGTGGGTTAATATATAATGCAAATAAATTATATGTTGCAAATGGATCAAGGTTTTTAATTATTGTAGATAGTGCTACTGGTCACGAAGTTGTTAGAAAAAAGTTCCCGGACATTATTAGAACTAAACCAGTAATGCTAAATAATCACTTAATACTGGTTCAGACTATTAGTAATCAGTTGTTTGCGTATGATACGGTAAGTACAAATATTGTTTGGCAACATGAGGGGATGTTTGAAACATTATCATCGAATAATTATATAAGCCCAGTAGTATATGATGGCTATGTTATTGTTAATTATAGCTCTGGTCAAATATTTGCTTTGGATACAAATACAGGAGCAGAACGATGGGGAATAAATTTATCGCAAAGTAATGAAGTGGCTTTGCCTGGTTTTGAGGCGGTAACTTTATCTTGCGCACCAATAGTAGATGGTGAATATATATATATTGCTAGCAGTACCAATAAATTACTGAAATTACATGCTAGCACTGGAGCTATAATTTGGACTACTATAGCGAGTGATGTACAATCTATGGCAATGTTTGGAAACAGTTTGTTTATTACTAATAATGCAAAACAAGTAGCTGCTGTTAGTCGAGTCAGTGGTAAAATAAAATGGGTAGCTGATTTAGGAGGGCAAGATAAGAAGAAGATTAAGGCAGCATTTTTGTTTCCACCTTTTTTAACAAAAAAAGATGATCTATCAATGTTAAATATTTTAAATAGTGATGGTGAGATTTATCGTTTCCAGACTGATAATCAAGAGAAATTATTGATGTTGCCGGTAGTAGTAAAAACATTGCCAAGTATTATTTATACTAATTTTTCAGCGAAAGAACCTTTTTATTTGGCAACAGATAAACAAATAATATTGGCAAAATAGTTTTTAAAAATAGATTGCTACGCGTAGATGGTCTGGGGCGCTTTGAATTTTATTGTCTACCATGATCTTTGTTAGTATTTTGAGCTTTATGTGTTCCTGTGTTTGTAGACGCAGCAGTATTACTTTGGCTATGACCTGTGCTATGTAATTCTTTGTTAATTTTAAGCGCATCTAATTTTAGCTGATCTTGCTTGAGTTGCGCTATTAAATTTGCTCTATCTGTCGGCGTATTTTTCTGCTCAACAGAGCTTTTAGGTTTGATATCTAAATCATCCATGCTACGAGTAATGGGTTTATCCTTCTGCTTCGTACTTATCTCTAAAGATTCATTTTCCTTTCTAACTGCACTAGTTAAACCTGAATGCTTATTAGTTTTAATTTCATTATTAGGATTATATTTACTATTTGGATTTAAAGCATCTTTAATACCTTGCCAAGCTCTGGAAAAAGCGCTTTCTGGTTTTGGTACTGCCGGAACTTCCTGCTCTAGTAGTTGTTGTTTACTCTGAAAGGTATTTTTTATCTGCTCAGGTTTAAGTTGATAAAAATTTTCTTCACGTAGTGTTGCGACCATGGCTTTATTATCAACTTGCAACTGGCGAGTTTGTTCTTTTAATTCTTGCAAACTATCGTAACCGACATTACCTCTCTTACGCTCAGAATTTATCAATTCTCTTAATTCTGCTTGCAAATCCGGAGATTTTGCTATTTTTTCTTTGGCTGATGCATATAATCCTTTAAGGTCGTCTGTTGCTCCCACTATATCCGTTACGCCGGTTACAGCGTTAAATGCGTTTAATGGTACACCGGCTCCAGCTACAAGGCCTTTACCAGCGCTTATTAGTTTGGTTGGATCCATTGCTATTCCAGCTATATCCAAACCAGTATTAACTATGTTAGTAGTATAGGAATTTCAAAAATTTTACCAAAAATATTTTTTTGAAAATTTTAAAATTTTCTTTAAAAATTTGGTTGTTAAATTGTGATATTAGAAATTATTGACACTTGTATAAAAATCTTCTCTTAAAATCTATCTCAAAATAGGCCAATTTTTTAAAATTATATTAACGTGGCGTGAAGCAACGGTTCACCATATGAATATCACCGAGGCGTTCACAATAATTCATTGATCTTCACTAATAACAAGGGTGGAGATAAACCGTAATAAACCTGTCTCAGGCTCATAAATTGATTACAGTTTGGACAAGATAACGGATCTTTTTTAAAGTTTAACCAAATCATTAATCTCCAGTTCAATGACTTGATTTTCTTAGGTATAATTTGGTTTATCGCCTTATATACAATAGGTAGTTGTATTCCTCTAGTTCTGTTAGATAAAAAGCCGTAGTACCTTATTATTCGAAAATAACGATCGGGTATGTGCATAATCAGGCTAGATATAAACTGCAGTACAGGCATTGTGACGTGATCAATCGTGTTATTGTAGTGGTCAAGAAATCTAAACGTTACTTGCAGTCCATCATATTCCTCTATTCTTGCCTCAGAAATAGGAGGTCGTTTTATATATCGCCCTAAATAGTTTATGTTGCGTTTATGATCGTCTGATGGTTTTTGCAAATAAACATACCAACTGATTTCATATAGGCCGATCATCCAGTTGTTAAAATCGCCATCATTTTGATATTTCGACGGTAATTTCAAATTACTTGAGGCGTATTCTGAGCGAAATAACTCAAGAATTCTATGTCTCCACATTTTTTTAATAGGCTCGGCAGGGAAAAATAATTTACGCCAATTACCCTTGCTATCTATACCGCCGCAAGTAACCGATAAATGGATATGAACATTACGTTTTAAATCTCTACCGAAGGTGTGCAGGGCAGTAAATATAGCGACTACAATCTTTTTCTTTGTTGCTATTTCCTTAATAATTCCGGCGGCAACAGCAGAAATTAATCCAAACAGATTGCGATTAAGCCAAAATATTGGCCATAATGAGTCGGGCATTGTAAATGTAATGTGCTGCCAACGTGTCTTTGGTAGAACATTGGTAGCTTTACTTATCCATTGATCTGTTTGCTTCTTACCGCAACGAGAACAAAATCTACCTTTACAACTAAATACTACTGATTTACCGTGATCACATGTAGGGCAGCTATAACTCTTAAATCCTAAATATTTCGTTCCGCACAATATAACTTTAGTAACGTTAAAGATAATACCATACCTCAGCTCGCTATATTTTTCAGTGAAATCGACGCCAATTACCCCGATCAAGAAAAATATGTTTTATAGAGATTCCTTTACCGATTATTTCCATCTTTTACTCTGATTATTTGTAATGACTTGCATATTACCTTTGATAACAGAAGTTGGCAAGAGATGTAAAAAGCTAAGCTGCCACCGATAGGTGGCTTATCTTGTCATTATTATCTGGTGTATATAGATCTTTTTCTGCCGCTTTTAATTTGGGAGCTAAATCCAATGTTTTTTGCTTAACGTAAAGCGCAGTTGCGTAATCAATTAATGCATCATTTTCTTTATCTAATGCTCGGCTTTTACTTGCTTTAACGGCATCTATAGCAGTCTTGGTCAACTTAACTGCTAGGGCTGCAGCTCCTATGGCGATAGGCACTGCTCCTCCGGTAACTATGCCGAGCCCAAGTCCTACTGCCGCAATGGCAATCGAATATACATTTCCTGTTACCATTTTATAAGCAGCACCAGCTACTTTTTTTACCCCGTCCCAGGCTTTCTGATACCATTTTTTAGGGGCAGTTCCTTCTTTAGGAGCTTGCTCTTTCTTAGCAGACACTTCATTTACTTCAAAAGCTTTTTTTGGCGATTGAATTACCGAATCATCTTTTGTTTGGCGAATAATTTCAGCCCTTCTTTTTGCTTCTTCTTCTGTCTTCATATTTTTAACTGATCAATTAATATACACTTAATTATTAAGTATATATTAGATCACTATTATCTAAAAAAATGAATCTTCTTCCAATAGCACGAATTACGACAGTGTAGTATTTATGGCATTAATATATAGCTAAAAACAACTATGGCACTAGAAGCATAATATATTAGTAAAATCCTGGTATATTATTATATTAAAAGCAGTTTCGTGATTAGCTAGGTAATGTAACTATTTTATACTGGTTCTGTACGTCATAAATACTACACTATGGTAATTTGTACTATTGAAAGAAGATTCATTTTTTTAGATAATGGCGATCTAATATATACTTAATAATTAAGTATATATTAATTGATCAGTTAAAAATATGAAGACAGAAGAAGAAGCAAAAAGAAGAGCTGAAATTATTCGCCAAACAAAAGATGATTCGGTAATTCAATCGCCAAAAAAAGCTTTTGAAGTAAATGAAGTGTCTGCTAAGAAAGAGCAAGCTCCTAAAGAAGGAGCTGCCCCTAAAAAATGGTATCAGAAAGCCTGGGACGGGGTAAAAAAAGTAGCTGGTGCTGCGTTTAAAGTGATGACCAGTAATACTGGGGCGATGATTACGGCTGCCGTTGGGTTAGCGCTTGGAGTAGTGACGGGAGGAGTAGCTCCTATAGCAATAGCAGCAGTGGCTTTGGGGGTAAAAGTTGTTAAAACAGGGATCGATGCAGCAAAAGCTGTGAAGACGCGTGCGCTTGACAAGGAAAATGATGCATTAATTGACTATGCGACTGCGCTTTACGTTAAGCAAAAAACATTGGATTTGCAACCTAAACTAAAAGTGGTGGAAGATAATTTACATAAAACAGAAAGTGATAAATTAAGTAATAAAGAGCAGTTAAAACATAACCATACTTTAGAGGTGGCTGGAAAAATAGTTGGGGTGATTAATGCTGGACTTGATATAGCTACTGTAGCTTTAAATCCAACAAAAGGAATAGAAGCTGCTCATAATATTAAACACGGATTGGAAACAGCTGAAAAAATAAAGAGTGGGATTGAATTGGTTGCGACTACTTCGGAAATAGCAGGAGCTGTTGGTGGTGCCAAAGAATTCAGTGAAATGCTAAAAGAAGCGCTAAAGGGGAAGCCAGAGGTAAGAGAGCAATTAGTGAATTTAATAAATTCTGAAAGAAAGATGGGGCATGTTGGTTACGATAATTTACAAGAATTAAAAGAACAAACTCGCCAGTTGCAAGTTGATAATAAGGCTATGGTTGCGACTATGCGTGAAAGCAATTTTTATCAACTTAAACCTGAGCAGATAAAAAGTAAATTTGAAAGTAAACAGCAAGAGGTTAATAAGGATGTTCCTGAAGTACCAAAACCACAGGGTGCATTTGCTAGAGCTTGGCAGGGTATTAAAGATGCTTTAAATCCAAATAGTAAATATAATCCTAATAATGAAATCGAAACTAAAGAGCATTCAGGTTTAACTAGTGCAGTTAGAAAGGAAAATGAATCTTTAGAGATAAGTGCAAAGCAGAAGGACAAACCAATTACTCGTAGCATGGATGATTTAGATAACAAACCTAAAAGTTCTGTTGAGCAGAAAGATACACCAATAGATAGAGCAAATTTAAAAGCACAATTCAAGCAAGATCAGCTAAAATTAGATGCGCTTAAAATTAACAAAGAATTACACAGTGCAGATCATAGCCAATGTGCTGTATCTCCGAATACAGGAAAGCACACTAATAACAAAGAACATGAGCATAAAGTTACGAACAACAAAGATAATCATGGAAGGTAATAATTCGTAAAAAAAGAACTATTATTAAAGTTCCAAAATTCTAACTTTCCATCATTTGTTTACGTACTACTTTGCGTTTTCTTCTTTCAGTTTCCTGTTGTTTACGTACTTTTGCTTCGGAAGGTGGCTCATAAAAACGTGACATTTTCATTGAGCGAAATATCAGCTCTCTCTGCATCTTACGTTTTAATGTTTTTATTGCTTGCTCACCGTTACCGGCATGAACGTTAACTAATATCACTAGAATATACTCCTTTCATCTATTGAACTAGTGGCATGATACATGTATAATAGGTTGGTGTCAAGTTTTGAGAAGCATTATGACAACATTACTAGAAGAAAAGTATACAGCAGAAAAACAGCAATTTATAGCAGAAGCACAAGAATTATTATTGTTTAATTGCTGGTCTCAAACATTGTTAGAGGATATTAGTCAGCATTGTGGTTTTAACAAGGATTATCATTATCTACTTTTTCCCGATGGCGTTAGAGAGGTGGTAGAGTTTTTTGAAAATTGGCAAGATCAAAAAATGATGTTGCAATTACAGGAGCAGACTCAAATCACACAATTGAGAATCAGAGAAAAAATTGCCCTTGCGTTGCAGATTAGAATTAAAAATATCTCAAAACTGATCCATATTAGAAATAATGCCTATTTTATCTTGCCAGAAAATATATTTTTTGCGATGAGAATGGCATGGAATAGTTGTAATTTAATCTGGTATTATACTGGAGATACTGCTACTGATTTTAACCATTATAGCAAAAGAGGGTTGTTGGTTTCTGTATATTTATCAGCAATATTATTTTATATTGCTGACGAATCAGAAAATGCTGTTGATACCGACCGGTTTATTGATGATGCTCTTGAAAATATTATCAATATAGCCAAATTAAAAAATTTTGCTAAGTTACCGGAGTTAAGTAGTATTCCCATATTAAGACTGTTTACTCGGTGAAAATCAAGAATTACTGCGTCATCATCAGAGATCTGCGGTGCTCACGTACTAAAGTACGCTGCGCTCCTCGACTCTGTGATTCCTAGTACTTCTTGATTTTGACCTTCGTCTACATCCTTTTAATTTATGCTGAATAAAATTTTATAAATTTTAATTATTAATAACATGACTGAGAAAATATACCAAGATGTGGCTTCAAACGTTAATTTTCCTGAATTAGAACGAAAAATATTAGCTTATTGGGCGCAAAATAATATTTTTCAGAAATCTATAGATAATAGAGCAGGAAGTGACGAGTTCATCTTTTATGATGGGCCACCCTTTGCCAATGGTTTACCTCATTATGGTCATTTACTAACTGGTTTTATCAAAGATTTATACGCAAGATATCAAACTAGTAAAGGCAAAAAATGTGAACGAATTTTTGGTTGGGATTGTCATGGGCTGCCGGCAGAAATGGCGGCAGAAAAAGAGCTCGGTATCACCGGGCGTTTGGCGATCACTGAATTTGGCATTGATAAATTTAATGATCATTGTCGAAAATCAGTAATGAAATATACTAATGAGTGGCAGGAATATGTAAATAGACAGGCGCGGTGGGTTGATTTCGAAAATTCTTACCGAACTATGGATTTTAATTTTATGGAATCAGTACTTTGGGCATTTAAAGAATTATATAAGAAAGGTCTGGTATATGAAGCGATGAGGGTGATGCCATATTCCTGGGCATGTGAAACTCCATTATCTAATTTTGAGACTAGGCTTGATAATGCTTATAGAGAAAAATTAGATAAAGCAGTTACTGTTAGTTTTATTTTAAAAGAGAAACCACGTAATCTTCAAAGTAATTATAATTATCAAGAGTATAGGATACTGGCCTGGACGACAATGCCCTGGACTTTCCCACCTAATCTTGCTTTAGCGGTTGGTGCTGATATTGAATATGTGCTAGTACCTAAAGATAAAATTTGTTATATTTTAGCTAAATCTGCCTTAGCTAAATATGCCAAAGAACTGGCAATAAATGATGAGCAGGATTTTGAAGTGATTACTGGTCGTGATTTAGAAGGTTTATCATACCAGCCATTATTTGAATATTTTAGTGATCATCCTAATAGCTTCAGGATTCTGATCGGTAATTTTGTTACCGATACTGATGGTACTGGTGTGGTGTCAATAGCTCCTGCTTTTGGTGAAGATGATCATAATCTATGTGCACAACATAATATTGAGCTGGTTTGTCCAGTTGATAATGCGGGTATTTTTACCAGTGAAGTTGCAGATTTTGTGGGTATGCAGGTATTTGATGCCAATGATGCAATTATTATCAAACTGAAAAATCAGGGTAATTGGATTAAAACCGAACAATATATTCATAATTATCCGCATTGTTGGCGTACAGACACGCCGCTAATTTATAAGGCAGTGCCGTCCTGGTATGTGAAGGTAACAAGTTTTAAAGAGCGTATGGTTGAACTTAATCAACAAATTAACTGGATACCTTTTAGTGTTAAAGATGGTTTATTTGGTAAATGGTTGGAGAATGCCAGAGATTGGTCAATTAGTCGTAATAGGTTTTGGGGTACGCCGATTCCAATCTGGAAATCTGATGATCCAAATTACCCGCGGATTGATGTATATGGTTCAATTGCTGAGCTGGAACATGATTTTGGCGTAAAGATCCAGGATTTACATCGCCCCTTTATTGATAGCCTAACTAGAGCAAATCCTGATGATCCAACTGGTAAATCGGTGATGCGACGCGTTGAAGATGTTTTTGATTGCTGGTTTGAAAGTGGATCGATGCCGTATTCACAGGTGCATTATCCGTTTGAGAATAAGGAATGGTTTGAAACTCATTTTCCAGCTGATTTTATTGTCGAATATTCGGCTCAAACTCGAGGCTGGTTCTATACATTGATGGTATTATCAACAGCGCTTTTTGATCGACCGCCATTTTTAAACTGTATTTGTCATGGAGTAATTTTAGATAGTAGTGGCCAAAAATTATCAAAGCGGCTGAATAATTATGCTGATCCGCTGGAATTGTTTGATAAATATGGCTCAGATGCGTTAAGAGTAACAATGTTATCATCTGCGGTAGTGAAGGGGCAGGAGTTGCTGATTGATAAAGACGGTAAGATGGTTTATGAGGTTTTACGGCTGTTTATTAAACCGATCTGGAATGCTTATCATTTTTTTATTTTATATGCTAATGCTGACCGTATTAAAGCTGAATTAACTTTTAACTCCAGTGATTTATTAGATCGTTATATTTTTACAAAATTAAAAATTGCAGTAAATTCAATTGAGCAAGGGCTTGATAATTTTGATACACAATCAGCCTATGCTGCGATTGCTGATTTTTTTGAGGTGTTAAATAACTGGTATATTCGACGCAGCCGATACCGTTTTTGGAAAAGTGAGCGGGATCAGGATAAGATTGATGCTTATAATACACTTTATACTTGTTTGGAGGTAATGTGTCGGGCGATATCATCGTTATTACCTTTGATTACTGAAGAAATTTATTTAGGTCTAACTGGGGGAGTAGAAAGAGGAGAGAGCGTTCATTTAACTGATTTTCCACAATTAGATCAGCTAATTACTGATGAGAATTTAATGATGCAGATGGATAAAGTACAGGATATTTGTAGTAGTGCTTTATTTATTCGAAATCTAGAAAATATTAGAACCAGACAGCCACTGAAATCATTAACTATAATTACTGATGGCGCTGGATCATTAACAGAATTTGATGAGTTGATTAAAGATGAAATTAATGTGAAAACAATAATCCACAGACAAGATCTAGATCAATATGCCACTAAAAAATTATCGATAAATTTTCCAATGCTAGGAAAGCGTTTACCGCATAAAATGAAAGATATTATCGCAGCAAGTAAGTCAAATATTTGGGTGATTAAGGATAAACAGCTCGAGGTTGCAGGCGAATTATTGAATCCAGAGGAGTTTGCCATTATATTGGTACCTAAAGCGGCTTTTGGCGCTAAAGCCTTAGCTGATAATTCCGGACTGGTAATTCTGGATTTAGAAATTTCTGCAGAGTTGCAGGCAGAGGGTACGGCTCGGGATTTGATTCGAATTATTCAACAAGCGCGTAAAGAAGCAGGGTTTGAGATTTCAGACCGAGTATATTTAGAAATTGTAAGTATACCTCTTCAACTTCAAGAGTTGGTAGGAGAACTAGAGGTGAGCGAGCGCAAGCAGGATATAGTGCGTGAGCACGAGCAAACCCGAAGTTTGACACCCCAAATCTTGAAGTTCAAGAGGTATAAAGCTCATTTAGATGCGATGTTGCAAATACATGGAGAATTTATAAATACCCAAACTCTTAGTGAATTTGCAGTGGATTTATCAGCAGATTATAGTAGTAGTGCGGAATTACATGATCAATTATTGACGATAAAACTGAAGAAAATTATTTAACTAATTTATCTTGTTTTAAAATTTTTGGCATGATTATTGCTGTATTTAGATTAAATATAGACAATTATGCTAATTTCATTTGAAATTTAATACATTAATTTGTTATTATAATTACAATATAATTTATAAAGTTAGGAGTACATTAAAATGCCAAAAGTAGCAAATAGCGGACCAATAAATTTTAGCTCTATGTTTGATATAGACGCTATGAAGGAAAGAAGGCTAAAACCTTTTCAAGACGAAGTTAAGAAAATAGATGATAAGATTGAGTTTGGTGATAAAGAAGTTGAAGCTATTTATAAGCTACAGCAATCAATAAGTGCTTTGCAGATTGCATCCACTAAGTTTAAGGCAGGTATATTAAATTCTACGAGTGAAGCATTTTCTCAAAAAACCGTTGACGCAATTACTAATGATGTAGGTAATGCTGGAGATTATGTGACTGCCACTATTGATTCTAAAAAAGCAGCTAAAGGAGACATAGAGGTAACAGTTACTGCACTTGCTACTGCTGCCAGTGTAAGGACTGGCTTGTTCGCAGTGGGATATAATGCAATGACCCAAGATAGAGCAATACAGATAGATATTACTAATGGAGTCGCTGTTGTGCCAGCTATTATTGTTAATGTTCTACAAAATGATACTTTGCAAATTGTTTGCAATAAGTTAAATGCTCAGTTAAATGCTGAGGATATAAAAGCAGAATTAGTAACACAGGTAGGTACTAATCAGCAAGCTTTAGTTCTTAGAAGTACTGTAACTGGACTTAGAACGATTGCTGTAAATGGTGGTGGTGACGAGTTTGGTGCTGAATTTGGAAATGGTGGAGCAGCTGGAGCAATTGGAGTAGTTGTTCCTACACCTGGCGCAAATGCTAGTGCTGAGGTAGATGGAGTAGTAATCACTAGTGCTTCCAATAAATTAACAGGAGTTTTAGCTGGAGTTGATTTAGATCTAAGGAAAATTAATAACCTGGGTCAGAAACAAACAATAAGAGTTATCGATGATGTTAAGCAAGCAGCAGAACAAATTGGAGGACTACTTAATGCTTATAACGATTATATAAAATTCTCAGCCATTCAACAAAACTGGAAAGGAAACGATTATGCTAAAGATGCTGTTTTAGGCAAAGCAAATAACAGAGAAATGCAAATTACGGATAATATTGTAAAAAATATGCTTAGTATTGTTCCTGGGCTTGTAGGTATAACTGGTCTTGGTAGTATTGGTTTAGGGTTGCGGATGCTTCCGGCTGATGGAGATACTCCTGAAATACCCCAATTAACTATAAAAGATCAGGAGCGTTTTTTTGATGCAATAACAAATAATTTAGATGCGGTGGATAAATTATTTAGAAATAATACAGTCATTACTCCAACAGTAAATGCTGGTTCAACTCTTTTATATATGGATAGTAGCAGAGTGCTACCGGTTAATCTTGTGGGTCATGATATCCAAATTCAAGTTGATGTTGATGGAGGTGGGGCTGTTACTGAAGTTCGGTTTTCATTAGATGGTGGAGTGCTATTTAATGTTGCAGGTTATGATAACGGTTTTATTACTTTTGAAGGAACAGATCTAGCAGGAGTAAGTTTATTTTTTCAGAATCCAGGCAATGTTGCAATGAATGCAACAGAAGAATATACGGTGAATATAGTACAAGGTGTTTGTGATAGATTATCTATAGGTTTGAATGGATTGGTAAATACTACGTCAACAGGACTTGTCGATAAGGCGTTAGCAAGGGCGAATGAAGCTCTCACAAAGTATAGTACAGAAAAAGAAAAAACTGAAGCTGCTTTAGATGAGCAACAGAAAAAAATAGCAGCAGATGTGTTTCAATTAAGGATGATAGAAATTCAAGCAGAGTTATTTAATGATTTTCTTGAAGGATTGCTAGATAATAGATAAAAATTAAATGAAGGAAAATATTTATGGATCCATATGCTCAGTATAAATCTGTTGCCATAAAATATGTTAATAAGACTCAGCAGGTTGTTTTAATTTTTGATGAAGTAATAAAAAAATTATATCAAGCAAAGAAGTCGGCTCAAGAAAATGATATTGAAGAAAAATATAAAAGTTTGAGAAAAGCTGCAGATATTTTTGATATAGTACGTGCAGGGATTGACGTGGAAGATGGCAACGAAACTATGAGATATTTTGATCGATTTTTGTTTTCAGCTTCCATGGAAATGGAAAAATTAAATATAGAAGAAGATATAATTGAAGATACTCAAAAACTAATTGATGCAGTGCGCGGGGTTAGAGATGCTATAGTTGTAGCAGCAGAGGCAGAAGGAATCATATAAAATATATTCTAAAATTTATCTTAAATGTTGTTTTCCTTCTGTATAGGTTTAAAGCTACTTATTTTAGGTTTCTTGTGCACGTAAGAGCCTAAAATTCAACTCTGCAAAGAAAAGCTAGATTTGTGATAAAGGGGGTCTAATATCACATTTATGGTTAGCATTGTTCGCGGATTTTAAAATAGTCGTGAGCGTTGTTCACGGTTTTTAAAATTGAATGTCAATATACGGCTTACAAAGCTGACGACCAACGTCATTGCGAAGAGCTTTAGCTCTGAAGCAATCCAGTTCTTTGCACTAGATCTTCTGAATTGCTTCGGCTAAAAGCCTCAGCTCAGACGACTTTTTTTAAAAACCGTGAACACTTATGAAATTTCTATAATTTTTGACATACTACAATATAATTTGTTAAGTTATAGTTTAATTGTTCAGCAAATAAATCAACAGCTGGATTGACTGAAGTGCAGCTATAATCTGTTACCGCCAAACCACATTCTGCTAACCAGTTTTTGCTCTCTGGTATATCTTTCCACTCAATGTGATGTGAGGGTATTAATGATCCTATTGGTAATGATAATAAGAATTTGGCAGAATTTTTTGAGTTACTTACAAAGCTTTTTAAACATGTACTAGGATCTGGTACATGCTCTATTGAATCTTGAAAAATTAATAAATCATATTCTGCAAGTATTTGCTTACGCTCGCATAATATTGTCATGTCTTGTTGTTGCAAACTAATGTATTGGCTCCAAGTTGGATTCCATAAGTGCAAGAGAGTAGCTGCAAATTCCAAAGCTGATTTTTCAAAATCAATTAATGTTATGGTTTTTGTTAAGTCAAATTGATCTTTTTGCTCTTTGGTCAGGAAATTTTTAAGGTATTGTTGCGGTACACCAAAGCCAATATCTGCCATATGTTGACAATTTAGCTCTTGAATAAATCTTTCAACAATGTTTTGACGATCTATATGCCAACTATTTTTTAGCTGATTATGCAAATGTAGCACTAGTCTGTTTGTAGTTGCTCCATAAATTTCGTTGGAGTAAGAAAAAATATCTAAATCATACTCTATATAAGCATCTACTATTTCCTCGGTGCTTATATTAAACTTAGTCATTAAATATTCATTTTCTGCTGCAAATTGCTTATTATTTAAAACTTCATGTACGGCTGTAGTTAAATTTTGAATTTTTTTATCGTTAGCACTAAGCATATTAATTATTATTTTAGCTCTTTAAATTCAACTCTAGATTACTATTTTAGAAATAGCATTGCTTTATGGGTATGTCTACATTAGATCTAGGTGCTTTTATTTTTTTTCCTTAAACGGCACCATATTTTTTCAAATATTATTGGAAATAGGCCATTGCCAAATATGTTGGCAGTTGTGCAAAATGGGTCAAACAATATATACATCATTAAAATAATACCGCTCATTTCTGGAGTAAATTGTAAATTAGATTCAAGGACAGGGATCATTACTATGATAGTACCTCCTGGCACTCCAGCAGCAGCAAATTTTGCAAGCACGTAGCTAATAGCAAAAGCAAAATAGGCGGAAAACTCTGGTAGGTTATGGTATTCTACCATATATAATGACAGTGCCATCAGTGGTATACCTAATGCATCACCCAGCATATGGGTGTTAATTATTGATGGTATAATCGTTTGTGCTAATTCTTGATCTTTAACGTTTTTAACAGCTCCTGCAGTAAGAACTGGTAATGCTGCGGCACTAGACATTGTGCTAAACCCAACAATAGCGGCTGGTACTAGATTACGGATCGCTGCTATCATACGGGTCATATTAAAATTCATCGTTATTAAATAGGCAGTGCCGATATACAAACAGTGCAACATTACTAATACTAATAATAATGGTAAAAAGTTTTTAAATAAAATATTTAAAGCTCCGGTATGTTGAAGTTTTAGTATAAATCCTAAAATGAATAATGGTAAAACCGGAATAAAAATATGGTGTAAGAATTTGTTGGCTGCATCAGCAAATTTTTTAGCCGTTTGTCGTAAGCTATTGTTTTTCTTAGTGCTAGTATAAATACCTAGTAATATTCCAAATAAAAGCCCTGCAGCATTATCACATAATTTAGGTAAAGTTAGTTCAAACAGCGGCTCTAGGGTTATTTCTGATACTACATCGTCATTTATTACTGTTGCGATTATATCTTGTGATAGCATTCCTACATAATAGGAGCATAGTACAGCGACTAAATTTGAGATACACATCATACTTAATAGTAAGATGGTGAACATCATCAAGCCATTCTTTAACTGAGCAAAACTATAAAATGCAAAAGAAAATATAATAATAGGAAGTATGAATAGTAATATGCTTTTTATAGATAAGCTTACTGAGAGAAAAAGAGCTTTTAATGTTTCTGGAATAAAATTGCCAAAGATAAGACAACTTAAAATAACAATAGTTAATTTGATAGGTAAGCTAAAAAGAACTTTTTTATAATTTGTGAATATAATAATCCTTATAGTTGATTGTGATGGCGCATCTTACTGGAATTAATGATTAGAATCAACAAATTTTTATTATGAATTTAAAATCATAACATCATATGCATTATTTGCTTGCAAAAATATGCTTAATTGAGTTTAAGATATAGCTAGTCTTGCATTTCAGGACAAACTTTGACTTGTGTATATCTTTAAGTTATACACAGAGTCATATTTAATTTAAGAGCATTATTCAATTCATAACGTTATGGACAATACTAGGCTAGTAAAAAATTATGCTGTAAGTTTATTTAGTAGTGCTGTCACCGTCGGAGCACAAGATAAAATTATGATTGAACTGCAAGCAATTGAAAAAATTTTAATAGCAAATATGGAGTGTAAATTATTATTATGCACTCCTGTTGTAAGCAAGACGCAAAAATTACGATTGGTTAATATTATTACCCAATATTTGCTTGCAGATTCTATGGTCAAAAGGTTTTTAGCTATAGTAGTTAATAATGCACGCTTTAATCTCTTTTCTGATATTGTACTTTTTTATTATAAATTATTAAATGACAGCAAAAATATTAAACTTGCAGCAGTTACTTCTTCTGGTGTTTTACAGTTAAATATTCAAGATCAAGTTAAGAATTATCTGGAGTCATTGTTACAGTCACAATTAGAAATAAAATTTTATTTCGATCCAGAGATTGTTGGTGGTTTGGTTATAGAATATGATCATTATTTGTTAGATTGTTCAATTGCCGGTGCTTTGAATAGAATAGAAAAAATTACAAATATAATTAGGTAGTTAATAAATATGAGTAGCAATAAGCAGTTGAATGCTGTCGAGTTTTCTGAAATTTTAAAACGAGAAATAGCTGGTATTGGTTTAAATGATATTCAGGAAATAGGAGAGGTGATTGCAGTTGGTGATGGAGTTGCCAGAGTTTATGGTATTGAAAATGTACAAGCTGGTGAGATGGTGGAGTTTGCTTCTGGAGTGAAGGGGCTAGCTTTAAACCTTGAAAATGATGCTGTTGGTGTTGTAATAATGGGCGATGATAGTTTGGTTAAACAAGGGGATCGCGTTACTAGAACCAAAGAAATTTTACAGGTGCCGGTGGGTAAAGCTCTACTTGGTAGGGTTATAGATGGTATGGCAAATCCTGTTGATGGTCTAGGTGCAATTGTTACTGAATTTTATAATAGAGTTGAAGTGCAGGCTCCTAATATCATTCAACGGCAGAGTGTACATGAGCCGGTGCAAACGGGAATCAAGGCAATAGATGCTTTAATCCCAATCGGTAGAGGGCAACGTGAATTAATTATTGGAGATCGCCAGACTGGTAAGACTGCCATTGCTATTGATACTATTATTAATCAAAAGCATGGACATTTAACTGATGATGAGCACAATAAAATTTATTGTATCTATGTAGCTATAGGTCAAAAACGTTCTACAGTAGCAAGAGTAGTTGATAAGCTAACCAAAGCTGGAGCGATGCATTATACGGTAGTAGTGGCTGCTACAGCTTCTGATCCTGCTCCCTTACAGTTTTTAGCACCATATATAGCGTGCAGTATTGGGGAATATTTTCGTGATAATGGTATGCATGCGCTGATTGTCTACGACGATTTAACCAAGCATGCAGTGGCATATCGGCAAATTTCTTTGTTGCTGCGTAGACCGCCGGGGCGAGAGGCTTATCCAGGTGATGTATTTTATTTACATTCAAGGTTGTTGGAGCGAGCGGCTAAAATGTCGGATAAGTGTGGTGCAGGCTCGTTAACGGCGTTACCAATAATTGAGACTCAGTCCGGCGATGTTTCAGCTTATATACCGACAAATGTTATTTCAATTACCGATGGACAAATATTTTTAGAAAGTGAGTTGTTTTATAAAGGAATTCGGCCAGCGGTCAATGTTGGTATTAGTGTTAGTAGAGTAGGATCAGCTGCCCAAATAAAAGCTATGAAACAGGTGGCAGGATCAATCAAACTTGACTTAGCTCAATTCAGAGAAATGGCGGCTTTTGCACAATTTGGATCAGATTTGGATGAATCGACGCAAGCATTAATCGCGCGTGGACTCAGGTTAACGGAAATATTGAAGCAACCACAATATGCGCCGTTAGTGGTAGAAGAGCAGGTGATTAGTTTATATGCTGGCGTCAAAGGTTATTTAGATCAGATTCCAGTTGCTCAAGTTAAAGAATTTGAACACAAACTGCTTGAAGAAATAAGGTTTAAGTCTATTGATATTTTAACCTCTATAAAAGATGAACAAAAACTTACTGAGAGTACAGAGCAGCAATTAAAGTTGCTGTTAGAAAAATTTGTTCATGAGTTTTTAGTAAAATAGGGTTGTATGCTCATTTCTTTCTACGAATTGCGGAGCCTAGAAAACTTATCGTTTTATAGGGGTATACTGCTCAATACCTGCGAATTGGATTTGATTTTGAGGTGTGAGCACCCGCAAGCTGTTATATATACGTGAGGATGCGAATCGCTGATAAAATCAAAAAACAATTCTTGAAGTATGAGCAGTATATATGTCAGGTTTAAAGCAGTTGCGTACCCGCTTAAAAAGTATAAAATCGACGCAGAAAATTACTAAAGCAATGCAGCTGGTTGCAGCTTCTAAGCTTAAGAGAGCGAGGGCTCATATTATTGATGCTGATCATTATTTGGAATTAATAGTGGGTACGGTGCAAAGCATAGCTAGTAATGTGGATTTATTGGAATCATTAAAAGAAGAAAAAGTCTTTTTTGATACAACAGATTCTGAAAAACCAAATTTATTAGTTTTAATTACTTCTGAGCGTGGTTTGTGCGGTGCTTTTAATAGTACGGTAATTAAACAGGTAAAGCAGGAAATTATCAATTTAGAACGTCATAATCAACAAATAAAACTAATAATTGTAGGTAAGAAGGGGTATGAGGCTTTAAAAAACCGGTATCCTAAGTATATAGATAGTTATCTTAATGTTTCAAAAAACAATGCTGAATTAATGCAATATCAGTTGCAACAAAAAATTATGAATTTTGTAAGAAGTAATGCTGTTGGTAATTGTTATTTATTTTTTAATAAATTCCAAAATGCTATGTCCTATAAGATTATCAAATCTCAGTTATTTCCAATAGTTAGTGGCTCTTATCAACCAGTTGATAAATTAGCTCATGAGTATGAAGGAGATAAATGTATTAGTAGTGCTATTAATTTATATGTTATGGGACAACTAACTTATGCATTGGTTCATAGTAAGGCAAGTGAAGAAGGAGCTAGAATGACAGCTATGGATGGAGCAACCAAGAATGCTAATAAAATTGTGAATGAATTAACATTAAAATTTAATCGAACGAGACAAAGAATTATTACTAAGGAGTTGATAGAAATTATTTCTGGGGCAGAGGTGGTATAATATTATTCTGCTTGAGAGTGTTCAATAAACTACGTCAAGTGAGAAAAAAGAGACGACATGAACAGTCTTGCTTGTGCACCACGGCCGTCATTGCGAGACCACTAACGTGGTCTCGCAATGACGTGGAGGCGTCTCAGCTCAGACGCTGGGGAGCTCGTAATAACGAGTCATATCGACCTTATTCCTTAACTTGACACAGTTTATAAATGCTCTCTTCAACTTGGCGCAAAAGATGTTCAAATAAATAGACAAAGTTTAACTAGTATATAACAAGTATTTTTTATATTAAGGTATATAAATGTCAAATAATATTGGAAAAGTTACGCAAATTATTTCAGCAATAGTGGATGTAAAATTTGGAGAAGGTCATAAGTTGCCACAAATTTTAAATGCTTTAGAGTGTGATAATAATGGCAATAAACTAACTTTAGAGGTTGCTCAGCATGTAGGCGATAATGTGGTGCGTTGTATTGCTATGGGAGTTACTGAAGGATTAGTGCGAGGAACGCTAGTTACAGATACTGGTAATCCAATTCAGGTGCCGGTAGGTATTGAAACTCTTGGTAGAATAATTAATGTAATCGGAGAACCTATTGATGGTTTAGGAAGCATTAATGCTAAGCAAACTGTAACCATTCATAGGCAAGCACCAGCATTCATTGATCAATCCACAGAAAAACGAATATTGGTTACTGGGATTAAAGTTATTGATTTGTTAACTCCATATGCTAAAGGCGGTAAGATTGGTTTATTCGGTGGTGCTGGTGTTGGTAAGACTGTGTTAATTATGGAATTAATTAATAATATCGCTAAAGCACATGGTGGCTTTACGGTATTTGCTGGAGTTGGTGAAAGAACTAGAGAAGGTAACGATCTATATCACGAGATGATTGATTCTGGAGTAATTAATTTAGAAGAACTCACTAAGTCAAAAGTTAGTTTAGTATATGGCCAGATGAATGAACCGCCTGGGGCAAGAGCAAGAGTTGCATTAACTGGTCTTACGATGGCTGAATATTTTCGTGATTTGGATGGTGGTCAAGATGTATTATTTTTTGTTGATAATATCTTTAGATTTACCCAGGCCGGTGCAGAAGTGTCAGCAACCTTAGGTAGGATACCATCTGCAGTTGGTTATCAACCAACTCTGGCAACAGATATGGGAGCCTTACAAGAGCGTATTACCTCAACCAAAAGTGGTTCTATTACTTCTGTTCAAGCGGTATATGTGCCAGCCGATGATTTAACTGACCCAGCTCCTGCTGCTTCTTTTACGCATTTAGATGCTACTACAGTATTAAGTAGAAATATTGCCGAACTAGGGATTTATCCGGCAGTAGATCCACTTGATAGTAACTCGCAAATGTTGGATCCGGATATTGTAGGAGAAGAGCATTATTCAGTGGCAAGATCTGTCCAGCAAATATTGCAAAATTATAAATCATTACAAGATATTATTGCAATTCTTGGTATGGATGAGCTTTCTGAAGAAGATAAATTAGTGGTAGCACGAGCTAGAAAGATTCAGAGGTTTTTATCTCAACCTTTCACTGTTGCTGAAGTATTTACTGGCGCTAAAGGAAAATTTGTTGAGTTAAAAGATACTATAATCGGATTTAAAGATTTGATTGAAGGCAAATATGATCATTTACCGGAAGCGGCTTTTTATATGACTGGTACCATTGATGAGGTGATTGCAAAGGCGGAAAAGCTTAAGCAGAGTGCAAATAAGAAATAGGTTTGACTGGTATGGATAAGAAGGCAACAATTCTAGTTAATATTGTTACTCCTACTAGTTTGCTAGTAAGTTGTCAAGCATCGATGGTAATAATACCTGGAGAAGAAGGAGAATTTGGCGTGTTGCCGAGACATATGTTGTTAATTTCGAATTTATCTGCAGGTATTGTTAAAATTACTAAAAACGGTGATATTTTGCGATATTTTGTCGATGGTGGTATAGCGCAAGTAACAGAAACAGCAGTAAATATTCTTACTGAATTTTCAGTTAATTTAGCTGTTGAACAAAAAAATATAATAATAGAAAAAATTAATAATTATAAGGCTGAGTTAGAAAAAGCTAATGATCAGCTTTATATGGATCTGATTTGTAGCAATATAGCTAGATATGAAGCGATGTTAAGATATATTCGTCAGTGAATTAGTAGACCTCTTTCCCAAACTCAATTTCTGATGGTAATTTTATTGTCGACACGCAGGCCGAGCACTCCTCACGTATTTCTATAATACTGCTTGCGGTGCTCGCCTGCGTGTCTCCTAAAAATTCCTCATCATAAATGGGTTTGGGAAAGAGGTCTATTCAATAAACTGAAGGAAATGAAGCGAGTAACCACTCTCGCCGTCTTGCTTGAGACCACGATAGTGGTCGAAGCAATCCAGTAAAACATGTTGTCCATTTTCTGGATTGCTTCGGCAACGCCTCGCAATGACGGCGGGGAGCTCAAGCAAGACGATTCATATCTTTATCTTTTTCCTTAACTTAGTATGGATGGTTCAATAAACTGTGTTATAATCTGCTGTTACCAACTCTCTTGAGCTTAAAGTCATCCCGAACTTGTTTCGGGATCTCATCAGGATTTCATAAGATCCCGAAACAAGTTCGGGATGACTTTAATGTGTTCAGAATGGCTAATATAAGCAACGCTCACGATAATTAACTCTCAAAATAAAGCTCATGAAACGGTTTGAATTTAAGAAGCTTATTAGAAATAAGCTGCCTGTTAGAATGATTGAAGAGGGAGTAGTTATTCACCCTAAAATTCTTAGCCATGAAGAATTTTGTCAAGCATTGAAATGTAAACTTATTGAAGAAGCTGGAGAAGTATCGCAAGCTCAAGAAGTAAAAGATATTATAGTTGAATTAGCTGATGTTTTAGAAGTAATACATGCTTTAGCTGAGGCTTATCAGCTTTCTTTTAGTGACATTGAAAAAGCAAGATTGTCTAAGCGTGAGATAAACGGTCATTTTGATCGGGAAACTTATATGGATTATATAGAAGTTGATGAAAATAATCATAAGGTCATCCAATATCTGTTAGATAAAAACAGACCGTATAAATTTAAGTAATTAATAATGGCAATTAAGAATTATCAATTTTTTAAGCAATTAATACAACTTCCTTTTGTACAAGAAATATGGTTATTTGGTTCGCGTGCACGTGGTGATAATCAAGAGAGAGCGGATATTGATCTAGCTATTTATTGTCCTGATGCTAGCGATAGCAATTGGTTAACAATTTTAGATATTATTGAGGCTGCAGATACGCTTCTTAAAATTGATTGTATTAGACTTGATGAGTTAAGTGATATATCACCAATCAAAAAATCTATTATCGATCAGGGAATCAAGCTTTATGAGTGAATCCAAGATTAAATTAGCTTTTGTAAAGTTGCAAAAAGCACTATATGCGCTTGAGATTATCGCTGTAAAACCTTTGCAAGAGGATCGTAGTAATATTGATGCAACTATTCAACGTTTTGAGTTTACAATTGAACTTTTCTGGAAACTTTTGAAATCTATCCTAGAGAGTAAAGGAGTTGAAGTTCTATACCCAAAGGATATCTTACGAGAAGCATATAAAGGATATCTTATTGATCATGAAGAGCAATGGTTACGAATGCTAAAAGATCGAAATCTTACTTCTCATACTTATGATGAAAACTTGGCCGATATTATTTATCAAAGAATTCTTACTTATGTTCCATTATTTAAAGAGACTTACATAAAGCTGGCAGATAAATTTAATGACGAAACTATTGATCGGTCTTAAGGTTAAGGCGAGCGCAAAATCTAATGCAATTGGCAATTATATAGAAATTAATGGTAAAAATTATTTACAACTTTCTATTCAAGCGGTGCCAATCGATGGGAAGGCCAATAAAGAGATCGTTGATTTTTTAGCAAATGAATGGAAGATCGCTAAAATAAATTTAGAAATTATTCGAGGGTCAACTAGTAGTTTTAAAATCTTAGCAATAAAAAATATTGAACCTGACTATTTAAATTTGATCTTAAAGCACTATATGAAATAGATCTAATAGGTACAAATAATTAAGGTGGTGTGCAGTATGTCTCAGGAAAAAAAGAAATTTGATGCAGAGGTTGGCAAGGTTTTACATTTGATGATCCATTCTCTTTATACCAATAAAGAGATTTTTATGAGAGAGCTAATCTCAAATGCATCAGATGCTTGTGATAAATTAAGGTATTTATCACAGCTTGATCATAGTTTAATTGCTGATGATAGTAATTTTAAAATTACAGTCAAAGTTGATAAGGATAAACGTACTATTACCATACGTGATAATGGTATTGGAATGAATAAATCAGATTTAATCGAAAATCTTGGTACTATTGCTCGTTCAGGAACACAAATGTTTGCTGAACAATTATCCGGTGACGTTAAAAAAGATAATTTATTAATTGGACAATTTGGAGTTGGTTTTTACTCTGCTTTTATGATAGCGGACGCTATTAGTGTCACTTCAAAAAAAGCTGGAGAGCAACAGGCTTATGTTTGGCATTCAGATGGAGCAGGGGAGTATACTGTTGCTGAAGCTGAATTGGAATTTTTGCGCGGTACTGAGATAGTGATTCAGGTTAAAGCTCAGGAAGATACTTATCTTGATCATTTTCGATTAAAACATATCATTAAGAGTTATTCCGATCACATCACTGTTCCAGTATATTTTGTTTATGCACAAAACAATGAGGTGCAGGTCAATTCTTGTTCTGCTTTGTGGACAAGGCCTAAGTCAGAAATTACCAAAGAGCAATATCAGGAATTGTATAAAAGCCTGTCATATGCAGCTGATGAGCCATGGTTGATTATGCATAATAAGAATGAGGGGGCTGCTGAGTTTACTAATTTATTATTTATTCCATCGAGTAAGACTTTTGATTTATTTCATCCTGATCGTAGGCGCCGAGTAAAATTATATATTAAACGGGTGTTTATTTCGGATGAAAATATTGATTTGATTCCACATTATCTCAGATTTTTACGTGGTGTAGTTGATTCAGAAGATTTGCCACTTAATATTAATCGTGAAACATTGCAGCATAATGCGATAATTGAGAAAATAAAATCAGCAATCACTAAACGAGTAATCAATGAATTGAAGAAGAAAAAAGAGGAAGCTCCGGAAGAGTACCTCAATTTTTGGACAAATTTTGGTGGAGTATTAAAAGAAGGCTTATGTGAAGCAATGGCTGATCATGATAAGTTGCTGGAAGTTTGCATATTTAAAAGTTATCAACTTGATAAAATGATTAGTCTGGATGAGTATATCAGCCGCTGTAATCCAGAGCAAAAAACTATCTATTACTTAAGTGGAGATGATTCGGTTAAATTACGTTCCAGTCCACAAATTGAAGGATTTATCAGTCGAGGTATAGATGTATTATTATTTACCGATACTGTTGATGATTTTTGGGTAAATGTAAATAGTAAATATAAAGACTATGAGATAAAATCAGTTACAAGAGCAGATATTAATTTGGAAACGCCGGAAGCTCAGGAAAAAACATCAAACACTAATGACGAAGATAATGTTGAAGTTACAGAAGATTATCAGCAGCTGATCCAATATTTTAAGCAGATATTAGGAGACTTGGTGCGTGATGTAAAAATTTCACGAAAACTAACAGCAAGTCCTGCCTGTCTTGCTATTGGGGATGGGGCAATGGATATACGGATGGAACGGTTTTTAATAGAGCAGAAACAACTGGTGACAACAACTGCAAAAATACTGGAACTTAATCCTAAGCATCAAATTCTTGAGAAAATAAATCAAGATGTGTTGTCTGATAAAAATAATTATGATAATGAGGAATTAGTTAGGTTGATTTTTGATCAAGCTTGTATTATTGAAGGTGAACCGGTGAACGATGTTGGAGAATTCGCCAAGCGGCTAAATAATGTACTACAGCGAGTAATTATATTATGAGATTATTTTATCAGCCATGCCATTGCGGTAAAAATTGACACTGCCGGGAGTAGTATATAGTGGTAGATAGTAGCCGTCTTTCGGTACTAATAACGGTGGGTCTAATTGTTTCTGTGCTACTTTGAGAGTTATTTGTCGTAAACTATTAAGTAACTTAATATCTGGTAATACATGGTGCGCAGGAGCATAGCCATAGGCTTCACCTTCTTCTTTGATCCAGCGCGTAACCAAAAACGGGAAATAGGAATATCCTGATTCAGTGATTATTTTTGCTTCACTAAGATAAATATATTCTGAAGTATAAGTATGTTTGCCAGTTTTGTTCTTGTCGCTATTAGGCAGCACTACATGCAGTATTTCTAGCCGTTCATCTGGAATTTTGGCTAGTTTTTCTCTAAACGGAGCAAATTCAGGCCATTTATTAGCTGCAGTTTGTACGGGTATTATAAACAGCCGATACATGGAATTGACAAAGCCAAACTTGTCTTCTTCAAAATAACATTCTTTTAAGTTGATATTGCGGAAGAATACTGATTAATACATAGAATATTACGGCATTTGATAGAATTAAAAATTACTGTCTTAAGTTCCTGCTGGATAAACACACTTTGCTCCAGTTCCAACAGACACTGCCGCACTCGACGCTGACAAACTCCCAGCTCTTGTTCAAAAAATAATAGCTTTCTTGTAATTCATCTGTATTATTATCTCGACAACCGTAAACCTGCATACGATAAAACTATTAAAGATAAAAGTTGTTTAGCAGTTTTACTTAAAGATTTGCTAAAATTATATGTAAGATTTCGCCACTCAGGCGGTACAAAATTACCAACAAAGTGGTAAAAAATACTGTCGTTGTTGCAACTATAGGTAGGGATGTGGTTTAATACTTGCTGCATATCCCCTCCATCTGTAACTCAGTTATAGAGAGACTGTAGGAGGTATTATAACTACCTCCTTTTAATAATAATTCTGCATATGAAGAGCATACAGATTTTTGAATAAAATTAGGAAAGCTATGAAAGGTTAGTATGTATATGGTGCCGCTAGAGAGAATTGAACTCTCGACCTCATCATTACCAATGATGCGCTCTACCACTGAGCTATAGCGGCGATTTTGACCTTCGTCTATTTCTTCACTTGCTGGGAGTGTATTTCTGTCATATATTTATTGATAGGTCAAGGAGAATTTAAGCAGCTGTTGAACCTGGCTATAGTATTTTTTCTAAATTCATGGATTTTTGAATAATTATGACATTGCAACCACAAAGCAAATCACCTAAAGTGGATAAGCGTATAAAAATTTTATCTAATGCCTTACAAAGAAACTTACAAAGACGTAAGCACAGTAAAAAAAATATTGAGCAGGAGCTCAGAGAGCCTGTATTGAAGGAGAAATAATTGTTAGCTATAGGATTAATGAGTGGTACAGCTCTAGATGGTGTGGATGCCGCTTTAATAGAAACTGATGGAGAATATTATTTTAAACGCATTGCAAATTTTCATCTTTTTTATCCTGCTGAATTCCAAGCACGCTTGAAGCTATTAATTGAAACTAAAAGTGACTGGTTGGAATTGGAGCATGAGCTTACCATTTATCATATTAATTGTGTTTTGGCGCTATTAGATAGGGAGCGGATACCAGCCAATCAAGTAGCGGTAATTGGGTTTCATGGGCAAACAATATATCATAATCCGGCTCAGGGAATTACTTGGCAGATAGGTAATCCCCATTTGTTAGCTCAGCGTACTAAAATTAATGTGGTTAGTGATTTTAGGAGACGAGACATCGCCTGTGCAGGACAAGGAGCACCACTGGTTCCTATATTTCATCAATGTTTAATGCAAAATGAAGTAAAGCCGGTGGTAGTATTAAATATAGGTGGGGTAGCAAATATAACTTATATTGAAGAATCTGTGTTACTTGCGTTTGATACTGGTCCAGGTAACGCTTTGATCAACGATGCGATGCTAAGATATTATAATGAGTTATATGATGAAGATGGCATAACTGCAAAAAATGGTGTAGCGCAACAACAGATAGTTTCTAGCTTGTTAGAGGATAAGTTTTTTGCTGAGCTTCCGCCTAAATCTCTGGATAGAAATTATTTTAGCAAAAACGAACAATTATTTAATCACCTTGATCCTGCAGATATTATTGCTACTTTAACAAAATTTACGGTATCTTCTATAGTTGTTGGGTTAAAGCAAATGCCAACAGTACCAGAGAAGATATATGTTTGTGGTGGAGGGGTGCATAATAGCACTATCCTATCAGGTTTGCGAGCAGAGATTGGCGATATAGTTTTTAATATTAAAACTCTTGGTCTGGACGCAGACTTTATTGAAGCCCAGGCTTTTGCCTACCTTGCGGTTCGTAATTTAAAGCAATTGCCTAGCACTTTTCCTTCAACTACTGCGGTTAATCAAGAAACACTTTCTGGCGTTTTGTTTCTTGTATAGTTTCTTCAATATCCCTGATGTTTGATTGTACAAATTGCTGGTTATTTGGCTGATTAGAGAATTTTAATTGCAAAAACTCACTTAGAACTTGAGTTAATTCTTCAATTTTATTACGGAAAAAATGGTCTGCTCCGTTAATTAGCTTATAATCTACTTGTATATGTCTTTGTTTTGATAATTTATTTGCCAGTTCTACGACTGCTTCTTCTGAAACTATACTGTCCTGATCTCCTTGCACTATAAGACCTGGAATTGGGCAAGGGGATAAAAATGAAAAATCATATTTATTTACAGGTGGAGAAATTGCTATAAAATGGTTAATTTCTGGCCGGCGCATAATAAGTTGCATAGCAATCCAGGCACCGAATGAAAACCCTGCAATTAAGTTTATATCACTATACTGGTTATTAATTTGTAACCAGTCTAGCGCTGTGGCAGCATCAGTCATTTCGCCAATACCGTTATCAAATACTCCTTGGGAACGTCCCACTCCTCTAAAATTGACTCTGAGTACAGTGAATCCGTGTTCAACCAAAGCTTTGTAGGTATTATATACTACCTTATTATTCATCGTGCCACCATATGAAGGATTCGGATGTAGTACCAACGCAAGAGGCGCCTTCTTGTTGCTGGATTCGGTATATCGTCCTTCGATGCGACCTGATGGGCCATTAAAAAAAACTTCTGGCATAAATATCTGTACCCTTAAATAGTTTACATTTTCTTAAAGATTAATTCTAACATATAATTAATTAATAAGCAATAATTTTACTAACTTACAGCATTACGATAGTATTAAGTTAATTTTATTTATTATTAGATAAAATATAATAAACCAAAATTTAAGCATTGTTAAATAAGTATAGATAGTAAAAGAGATTTATTGAACAAATAAAGCAAAGACCAGAATATCATATCAAAAGCCTTGTTGTACCTCTTTGTCCTCCTGTTAAATCTAGCTAAATAATGGCGTATAAGAGAATTTTTTGATTCTAAAAGATGTTTCAGATTTTGTAACCAAATGACGTTCTGCCAGGCGATAACACGCATACCTCCTCATAGAGCGCCATCAGTACATAAAATCTTTATTGTACACTCTTTGCTCTCTAATCTTTGAGCCATTAGACCTCTTGCATAACCTAAAAATGGTTGGGGAATTTTTCAGACAAAAATGCAGACGAGGATCGCAGTGTATATCTAATACATGAGAACCGGAGTCAAATTTTGACAACAAAATTATAAACCAGCTATAGTTATGCAAGAGGTCTATTTTAACATACAAAGATTTCTTTCTTGTTTTACTTACTGTAAGATCAATAATTTGATTCCTGTTCCTGTCCACAGCAATCCACACATAGGTTCTTTTACTTTTTTTTGATAATAAGTAAAAAGTTCGTCAATCTCTAATATCTCAATTTCCTTCAGATTATTAGGAATTTGAGTAAGACATAGTTTCTCTTTTAGAGTTTTTGCAAAGCTTCTAACCCAACTTACAAGCAACGAAGCTGGTATATTTTCTAATCTTTCTATAGCTCTATAACCAATACTTTCGTGTACAACTACTTTTATCTTTTGCTCTCATGAGTATTTCTCTCTTTCGTCACTAAGCCTAGACGTTTACCGCATTCTTGACATAAATACCTTTGCTTGTTCTTAACAAAACCGTTCTTAACTGCTTTGTAACCACCACAATGCTTACAACAAAACATCTCCTTAACCAACTCCTATAATATCAATTCCTACTTTATTAGTTATATCTATACTTACTTAACAATGCCAGAATCTACAATAAATATTGCTTGACTTATTATAATAAATAAAGTTAGAATGAAAACACATTATATAATAGACCTCTTTCGAAACTGGACTAAATATGTTATAAAGTCGAATTTACTTAATTTAGAACTATATGAGATATAAAAATTTAAGCATTTTATCGGAAGAGCATTTTAGAAGATTAACAGGGGTAAGAAATAGTACATTTGAAAAGATGGTAGGGATTTTAAAGACAGAGAAACAAATAAATAGGAGGTACCAAGGTGGCAGAAGAGCTAGTCTTAGTATGGAAGACAGCCTATTAATGACACTTGAATATTTAAGGGAATACCGTACCTATTTTCATATAGCTAAGAATTATGGAGTTAGCGAAAGCAGTGCATTTAAAACAATTCGTTTTGTTGAAGACACTCTAATAAAACATCCGGATTTTGCTCTTCCAGGTAAGAAGGCTCTAGTTAAAAGCGGTATGGAGTATGAATTAGTTTTAATAGATGCTACAGAAAGCCCTATAGAGCGACCCCAAAAAAACAGAAATACTATTACTCAGGTAAAAAGAAAAGACATACGTTAAAGACTCAAATAGTAGTAGATAAGAAAAGCAAACGAGTCATATGCACTTCTTTTTCCAATGGTAAGCGTCATGATTTTAAATTATTTAAAGAATCAAGAACCCATATACTGCCTGAGGTTAAAGTGATTACTGATACTGGTTATCAAGGCTTACAGAAGATTCATACAAATTCTGAGCTACCAAAGAAAAAGAGTAAAAAGAATGCTTTAACTAAAGAAGATAAGAAAAATAATAGAAGTTTAGCAAGTGACAGAGTATTAAATGAAAATGTTATCGGTATGTTAAAGCGTTTTAAAATAATTGCTGATAAATATCGAAATAGACGCAAAAGATTTGGTCTTAGGTTCAATTTAATTGCTGGTTTATATAATTGGGAGCTTGGTAAATGAGTTTCGAAAGAGGTCTAATATAGAAATTATATCTAATGATTTCCTGGTCAATAACTATTCTGTTTCAATATCCTCAGCTTCGAATGTGTATTTCATATTAAATACCAAACCTTTCCGCATGAATTAATGGTAAATACTGATCAGCTTTACGAGTGGAGCAAAGCGATCTAGTGGTGACTTGAGTGTTCTGTCGTCATAACTCCTCGTAATGATACTCAAGGAACCTGGCTAAATTGACTCAAATTACTGTAATATCTGAAGTAGTAGTCGTTTTAATTCATGGGTTGCTGGTTTATTTTAAAATTCTATAAATTTCTTATTATCATATATTAGCGAGTGTTTTAGTCATGCATATATTAATTAATTTTTTACCAATCTTATTTTTTGTACTACTTTATGTAGGTAGTGGAATATATTATACTATTATTGGTGTTGATTATGCTTTTTATCAAGTCTCACCGATTGTCGCAATTATTCCAGCAATTGCATTAGCTTGGTCGTTATATCGTGGTACCACTGAAGAAAAAATTAATTGTTTTCTTGATGGAGTAAGACATCGCGATATCATCACTATGTGTATAATATTTTTATTATCCGGGGCATTTGGTGCTGTAACGAAAGCTATTGGTAGCGTAGATGCTACAGTAAATTTAGCATTATCTTTAGTGCCGGCACAGTTTTTGCTAATCGGAGTGTTTATTACAGCAGCTTTTATTTCAACAGCAATTGGAACCTCTATGGGTACAATTGCAACTATCGCTCCTATTGCCGCTAATTTAATAGAACATGGTGCCTTTCCGGCAGAGATTGGCATGGCTACTGTGGTTGGTGGAGCAATGTTTGGTGATAGTTTATCAATCGTTTCTGATACTACGATTGCAGCAGTAATGTCGCAAAAAGCTGATCCAAAAGCAAAATTTAAGCTTAACGCAATCGTTTCTCTTTTTGCCTCAATAATTACGGTAGTTATTTTATTATTGTTAAGTAATGACCATCATAGCAGCACTATAATTTCTGAAGGCGAGTATAATGTTATT